>NZ_JBRILQ010000007.1:0-156595 GCF_052977045.1 Shewanella sp. 125m-7 | reverse complement strand
GATCAGACAAACATCAGTCCCTGATACCCATTCAACCTTTTATCCAAATATCAAGCTCATGTAAGCGGAGAAGAGCCCTATTTGTATACAGATCTAAACTTTCTTTTTTATTCTTAATGGCTTTGCTTAACAGCCATTGAGAGGGGATTTCTCGTTGATATAAATGTTGATACTGCTGGTTTAGCGTATCGTAATCAAACACTAATCCGGCATAGTCTAAAAAACCTTCAGTACAAATGTCCCACTCGTCTCCTGTTGCTTGTAACAAGGTATATTCTTCTCTCGCTCGGCCGCAAAACCTAAGTGGTTTGCTACTCGGCAGGGGGACGGCAATGGGCAGAAATTGTTTGGGTGGCGCTGCATGGATATGTGTCGCAGTGGTTAACTGTTCACGTAGTAATTGAACACTACCTAAATTTGCCTCCATATAGCAGTGTTGGCCATCACCCGGCTTTAATTGGGTATAACTTCTGTTTTTTCTGCTTTGAAATGTCGCTAAATCACTCAAGTAATAAGTTTGAATCTTTTGTTCACTTAAGCCGAATGGTGTTTGCGGGAATTGCATATTGCTGGCCATAAAAAACTGCTACCGTTACCGCTATGTAAATGTATTGTTAATGTATCAAAGGCTGATCTTATAGCAAGGTTCGGGTTGAAGTTACGCATGGTTAATGTGATGAATAATTTCAATGTGAATGTTAGATACTTTTTCTTTGCGCCGCTAAGAGAAAATCAAACTAAAGGAACTAGAATGAAGTTGAAGTTATTAAGCCCACTCATCGTGCTAGCAATAAGTGCCTGTTCTACAGAAGCACCTGAAGATGTTGGGGGATTAAAGGAAGAAAAGCGCCCTAATGTACTGGTCTTGATCGCAGATGATATGGGATATAGTGATATCGGTGCTTTTGGTAGTGAAATTGAAACGCCTAATATTGATAAGTTAGCCAATGAAGGGGTTAGTTTTACAAACTTCCATGTGGGTGCAACGTGTTCTCCAACACGAACGATGCTGATTAGTGGTGTAGATAACCATCTAGCAGGATTGGGTAATATGCATGAAATTATGGCTGATAACCAATTTGGTAAGCCCGGCTATGAAGGGTATTTGAATAACTCTGTTGTTACTCTCGCAACCGTCTTAAAAGATGCGGGCTACCACACTTATATGGCAGGTAAATGGCATCTAGGTGGCAACCCTGAATCTATTCCTCATGCTCGTGGTTTTGAACAATCATTCGCTCTAGCAGAAAGCGGTGCAGACAATTGGGTTGAGCAGCCGTATGCTCCAATGTATGAGCGTGTTCATTATTTTGAAAATGGCAAAGAAGTCGAACTGCCAACCAAAGATTACTTTTCCTCTGACTTTTATACACAGAGGATCATCGACAATATCGAGAGTAATCGTAAAGATGACAAACCCTTTTTTGCTTGGGTAGGATACCAAGCAGTGCATTATCCTCATCAAGCACCTAAAGAGTTTATTGATAAATATAACGGTGTTTATGACGCGGGTTGGGAGGAGTTAAGAAGGAGTCGTCTGGCACGCCAAACAGAGATGGGACTGTTTCCTAAGGAAGTTAAACTGGCAGAAAACTTCGATAAAACAAGTTTCGAAGATTGGCAGTTACCTGATTGGGACACTCTGAGCGAAGAAGAGAAAAAGTTTAATGCTCGTCGTATGCAAACATACGCAGGCATGGCTGATAACATGGATCATAATATTGGTAAAATCTTAACTTATTTAAAAGATATCGGTGAGTTAGACAATACGTTTATCTTGTTCTTATCTGATAACGGTACCGATCCTAACTTACTGTCTGCGAAAGCAGAGTATGAAGCTTGGTACCGTAAGAATTACAAGTATACCTACATGGATGATTATGAAGGTGACTACTCTACAATGGGGCAAAAAGGCTCGTATGCTGACTATGGTCCGGGTTGGGCGGCAGCAGCGAATACCCCTAACAGTTACTTCAAAACGTTCTCAAGTGAAGGGGGATTACGTGTTCCTTTTATTGCACGTTTTCCTAAAACAATTCCAGCAAACAGTAAAGTTAATACCTTTGCTTTTGTTAAAGATGTTTACCCAACCATTTTAGAGGTGACAGGTGTTGATTTGCCGAGTCGTAATTATAATGGTAAAGAAATACATGTCCCTGATGGTAAAAGTGCATTATCAGTTCTTATGGGGGATAAGCCGTCCGTACATGGAGAGAAAGACGTAATCGGTTACGAACTGGCTGGTAGTAGTGCTGTATTTCAAGGTAAATATAAGTTATCTAATAACCCAGCACCTAAGGGAAATGGGGAATGGGAACTTTATGATATAAGCATAGACCCATCGGAAGTTAATAACCTAGCTCAAGAAATGCCTGAGTTAGTGGAAGAGTTGAAAGCTGCGTATGCTGTATATGAAAAAGAAAACTCTTTAGTACCCGTTCCTGATGGTTATAACCCTTTAACGCAAGTATTAAAAAATAGTACTCGTCACTCATCTCACTAAAACTTAACTAGCTTGATAAAAAATGCCAGACAATGATTCATTGCTGGCATTTTTCGCCTTGGATTTAAGGTTAGAAATTAGGCTGCACCTGAGCCTTAAGTTAGACTTCGTCTAACAGCTAAAGACGTGGCGCTTCGCCCACATTAGTAAAGTATCAAACCGTGATCGTGATAACCGAGACACCCAAAATTGTTGGATAGCGATTCCTCTACTAGGCTTTAGTTAAGGTTGAGCAGAGGAGTGTGTTATGCCAACGCCAAGAAAAGCGTTAGTCAGCTTGGAGGATACACCTTATTACCATTGCATAAGCCGCTGTGTTAGAAAGGCATTCCTGTGTGGGGTTGATATTCACACGGGACAATCCTATGAGCATAGGCGTGACTGGGTCGAAAGTCGGCTGTTGCAGCTAGCTGAAGTGTTCGCAATCGATATCTGTGCTTTTGCGGTGATGAGTAATCATCTTCACCTTGTATTGCGGGTTGATGCTGAGTTGGCTAAGAGCTGGTCAGATATCGAGGTTGTAACGCAATGGCAAAAACTGTTCAAAGGCGATAGCCTGAATCACGGTTTCATTAAAGCTGAACCTCTTGAATCTTATCAACAAACCATCATCAATAAGCGGATAAAAGAGTACCGACTTCGACTCATGGATATCTCTTGGTTTATGCGAGCGCTTAATGAACCCATAGCCAGAAAGGCTAATGCTGAAGATAAGTGCAAGGGTCGATTTTGGGAAGGGCGCTTTAAGTCCCAAGCATTACTTGATGACGCGGCGGTGCTGGCTTGTATGGCCTATGTCGACCTCAATCCTATCCGAGCCAATATTGCGATATCTCCAGACACCTCAGACTTCACCAGTATCCAGCTGCGCATCAAAGCGGCAGTTAACGGCGAACAACCTAAATCGCTACTCCCTTTTGTAGGCGATGGGCATCAAGATATGCCTAAAGGACTCATGTTTAATGCAAAAGATTATCTACAACTCATTGATGATACAGGTCGAATCCAACGTCATGATAAACGAGGTGCTATCAGCCAATCCTCACCGCAGTTGTTGCACCGCTTAAACATTCCTGCCGAGAACTGGCTTAAAATGACCGCCGAGTTCACGAAAATCTTCAAAGGCGCAGTGGGCAACACTCAAGAATTATCGACGTATTGTGAACACCTAGAGCGTAAACGACGACAAGGTGCAGCCAATTGTCACCGATGGCTAGATTGTAGTTAGTTTATTTTAAACCTGCTTAACCCATATTATGTTACCAAACAGATGTTTGGCGTTTCTGCTGTGTGATTTTCTTTAATTTTCCGAAAGTTTACTCATAAGTGGTATTTAGCTTGTGATTACAGTGCTTAGGCAAGGGCATGAGTAAAAATCCGTGGCCATTTGAGTTGTGATTGAGGACGATAAGTACTGCAAATAATAATGGCTGTCTCAGTTATGATGCTAACGAACGCTTCAAGGCGGATTCGCAACGCGTGGCATTTTCACCATGCGCTAATTATAGTGTTTTAGGTGATGTGCGGAAACATCGTATCGCGTTTCTCACCATTTAAGCGGGCGTTAGCAGGCTAAATTAAGCTCTTGCATCAATCGATACAAAGAGTTAATTTGAACTTGAACCGTTCAACCCGAAAGGTTGAACATCCGCAGGTGAAACTGCTAATCCATTGAACTGGATATTTATTATGAAAGACCAAAACAAAGCGTACTCCACACTTTTCTCAACTGTTTACGATGAGCAAGCTCCCATTGGCCACCTAGGTCGTGGTACACACTATTCCATATTCAGAGCAGCCCAGTTTCTGAACAATCTGTATCAGCCTCAGACACCTTTAAGAATTCAAGATTTTTGTGTTGTTTGGGATGAAGATCATGATACTCGTGTAATAGAGGTTATTGAGAAACTGTATCTCAATAACTTGCTAGCACCGGTTCTTTACATTGGAGAGCGCAAAGGTGGAGTAACTGTAATTCTCGATAAAGAGTTTTATGACAATCAAAGCTTGTTACATAGTTTCTATCAACAGTTAAATAGAATATCTCAAGGACTTGATGACCCATGGTGTTCTGAAGTTGGTTACTTGGATTTATCTAATAAAGACGCTAATCCTGAAACACTAGTAAATGACTCCCGTCAAAAAGTCACAGTGTACCTAAATAATATAAATAACTTGTGGTCTCTTGGACAAAAGGAGTTTCACAGTTAAAGCCAGCTAACAAGCAAATCCAGGTGAGCCTAAGGCGCACCTGATTTGTTTGGGCGTTACCGCATATCTGATTGCCATAGCTATCCTAATGCCAAGAGTCATTTTCAGAGCTTAAGCTCTAACGCATTTCTGTCCAAAAGTGAGTTAGGGCTTTAGTCATAACTCTAAGTGGCAAAGATTATGCCTTTCTAACTCAGTGTAGATGCGGCTGAGACCGTCGAAAACAGGGACGTTTTCGTTGAGCTCACATGGACGTGCTCGCAGCGAGTCTCAGAAGTGTCTGCACATACGCCTGCCGCAGGCAATTGGAACCACTTTTGTTGGAATCCACGCTTAGCATAAAGATATATGGAGTCAGCATGGGCTTTGTTATCAAACGAAGTTTGATTGATTTGGCTTTAGATTTAGCTCAGCGGCAAGCGCCGACAAACTTTTGTCCAAAAACAAGCTAGAGCTTTAGCCGTAACTCTAAATATTAAAGATTGTGCTGTTCTAACTAAGTGTAGATACGGCTGAGGCCTTCGATGGCATGGTGAGAGGTAACGCAGTTACCAAGCTTTCGAACGAGAGGTAGGATGCCGAACTGGCTTTTTAGCAGGGATGCTATTCGTCATCGTCGAGCTCACAGGGCCAATTCTGTTCCATACAGAATTTGGCATTTCCTCCATCCATGGAGGTCAGACGTACTTGTAGCGTGCCTCAGAAGTGTCTGCACATGCGCTGGCCGCAGGCCATTGGAACCACTTTAGCTGATTGTCATGCTTGGCCTAAAAATAACATTATGGCTATGTTATACAATTTCTCGGGTGCGGGCGAAGCGCCGCGACTTTAAGTTGTTAGACGCAGTCTAACTTGAACCCCGTCAGTGAGCTGGAAGCTCACGACCTTTTATCAAACGAAGTTTGATTGCTTCAACGCTTAGTTGTTAGATGCAGCCTAACTTTCTAGTCGAAAACTCGACAGCCACCATTGTTATTAACAGCAAAACAATCACCCCACTGAAGCTGACTAAAACTGGCTTAAGCTAAACTAAGCATCCTCCAAAGTTGCCCAACTCACAAACAAAACAGGTGTTTTAAATAGCTAGCCTCTGGCGGAAAGCATCCGTATAATCCCTTCGAAATGTACGATTTGTGCGGTTTTTGTACATGTCTATATTCGTATTTTGCTAACTTAAAATAACGCTGAGTCAAACTAACGCTGATTCAAACAATGATTGTTTGCTAAAAAGAAAAGTCGTATTTAAGTTGCCAATGATTACACCCTACAAATCAATATAATAAAAAATAAGGGACTCAGTTCCATGTTAGAAAAACTATTCAAATTAAAACAAAACCAAACTTCGTTAAAGCAAGAAGTCGTTGCGGGACTAACGACCTTCTTGACCATGGCCTACATTATTTTCGTTAACCCTATGATGCTTGCCGATGCGGGTATGGATCATGGCGCCGTTTTTGTCGCGACTTGCTTAGCCGCCGCCATTGGTTGTTTAGTCATGGGCTTAGTGGCTAACTACCCGATTGCACTGGCACCTGGTATGGGCTTAAATGCTTTTTTCACTTACACAGTCGTCGGTGAGATGGGTTACTCATGGGAGACGGCTTTAGGCGCTGTATTCCTGTCTGGGATCTGCTTTTTAGTGCTTTCTTTAGTGCGAATTCGAGAGTGGATTGTTAATAGCATTCCTATGTCATTGCGTATTGGTATTGCTGCAGGTATTGGCTTGTTCTTGGCTTTATTAGGCCTAAAAAGTGCTGGTATCGTGGTTGCAAGCCCAGCAACATTAGTCACCATGGGCGACATCACGTCATTTCCTGCCGTTATGGCGGCATTAGGTTTCTTCTTAATCATCGCCATGGTGCATCATGGGATGAAGTCTGCCGTGGTGATAAGCATTCTAGCGATTACCTTACTCGGCTTACTGTTTGGCGATGTACAGTACCAAGGTATTGTTTCTGCGCCGCCTTCAATCATGCCGACATTTATGAAAATGGACCTGTCTGGCGTGCTTGAAGTCAGCATGTTATCTGTGGTGTTTGCATTTTTGTTTGTGGATCTGTTTGATACTTCGGGGACCTTAGTTGCCGTCGCTCAGCGTGGTGGTTTCTTAGATGATAAAGGCCGTTTACCCCGTTTAAACCGCGCATTAACGGCTGACAGCACCGCGACTATCGCTGGTGCTATGCTCGGCACATCAACTACGACGAGCTATGTTGAAAGTACCGCTGGCGTCAGTGCGGGTGGCCGCACAGGGTTAACTGCCGTTGTTGTGGGAGTGCTATTTTTAGGTGCGCTGTTTATCTCGCCATTAGCGGGCATGGTGCCTGCGTATGCGACTGCTGGAACGCTATTTTATGTGGCGATTTTAATGATGTCAGGGCTGGTTCACGTTGAGTGGGAAGACATTACCGAAGCCGCGCCAGTGGTTGTGGTGTGTATTTTAATGCCTCTTACATTTTCAATTGCGACCGGCATTGCGATGGGCTTTATCTCTTATGCGGTTATCAAGTTGATGAGTGGGCGCTATAAAGACTTAAGCTTTGGCGTGCTGATATTAGCTGCATTGTTTATTGCTAAATTTATCTATGGATAACTGCAGTCGTTAGCTATCGGTTTGATTACTTAAAGCCACACTCCGTGTGGCTTTTTTATTTTCAGACTAAAGCACTTTGTTCGACATGTATTAAAGCGTGGCTGTTAAAAAATCTCGCGCTAAATTTCAATTTTCTGCTAAATTTCCTGCTAATTTCATGAGAAACCGCTAATTCGGCTATTTTTTTTAGTTTCTTTGTTGGTGCTTACTACCAATTCAAACCTAGATTGGGTATAAGGATTTATTCAATGTAATTTTGTTAGCAAATAATGAACTTAAGTGAGATTGGTTACCGCCGCGTAGTGGTTAAATTGGGAACAAGTGTTCTGACATCTGGTAGTCGAAAACTAGATAAAGCGCACATGGTTGAATTAGCAAGACAGATGGCCTGCTTGATGAAAGCGGGGGTCGAAGTCGTATTGTGTACTTCTGGTGCGATAGCCGCAGGTAAAGAGCATTTAGGCTACCCCAAATTACCCGATACCATAGCGAGTAAACAATTACTGGCTGCTGTCGGTCAAAGCCAGCTAATCCTTGCTTGGTCTCAGCTGTTTAGCATTTATGGTTTGCATGTGGGTCAGCTGCTGCTAACTCGCGCCGACCTGCATGACAGAGAGCGCTATTTAAACGCGAGAGACTCTCTAAATGCGCTGCTTAATAATGGCATTATCCCAATCATTAACGAGAATGACGCAGTAGCAACGGCTGAAATTAAAGTGGGCGACAATGATAATTTGTCAGCTCGCGCAGCGCTGTTATGCGATGCAGATTTGTTGATTCTATTGACGGATCAGAAAGGCTTATTTGATGCCGACCCGCGTAAAAACCCTGATGCAAAACTGATCACCGAAGTGCAAAATATCGATGATAGCCTGCGTATGCTAGCAGGCGGCGCTGTTTCTGGTTTAGGAACGGGCGGCATGGCGACTAAGCTTGAGGCGGCTGATATCGCGCGTCGCGCAGGTGTTGAGGTGGTGATAGCCTCGGGTCATCACAAAGATGTGATTCAAAATGTAGTGTGTAAAAAGCCTGTCGGTACTCACTTTACGGCACTTGAACATCCGCTAGAGAGCCGCAAGCAGTGGATCTTAGCTGGGCCAAAGGCTCGTGGTCAGCTGGTCATCGATAGTGGTGCGATTGGTGCGGTCACAGAGAAGGGCAGAAGCTTGCTTTCTAAAGGGATCACTGAGATCAAAGGGATATTTCAGCGTGGAGATACCATTGAACTGATTGATATCAAGGGCAAGGTATACGCTAAAGGCATGAGCCGATATAGCTCTGCTGATGTGACTAAGGTTGCAGGTAAGCACTCTGATAGCATCGAAGAGGTGCTTGGATATGATTATGGTGATGCAGTGGTTCACCGCAACGACATGGTGGTGTTATGAATAACGACGAATATTTAACGGCTTTAGGAAAAAATGCTAAGCAGGCGAGTTATGCATTAGCCACGTTATCGGGTCTGCAAAAGTCTGCATTACTTAAGTGTATTGCGCAAAAGCTAACGGCAGCAAAAGCTGACATCGTTAGTGCAAACCTGCTAGATGTTGCTGCTGCTAAAGCTAACGGTTTATCTGATGCGATGATTGATCGCTTGTTACTCGATGAGACCAGACTGATGGGCGTGATTAGCGACATTGATAACGTGATTGGCTTAACCGATCCGGTTGGTAGTGAAATCGATAGCCGCCTTTTAGATAACGGTTTGCGTTTATCGCGTAGACGTGTGCCGCTTGGTGTTATCGGTGTTATTTACGAAGCTCGTCCAAACGTGACCGTTGATATTGCGGTGTTAGCCCTTAAAACCGGTAATGCGGTTATTCTGCGTGGCGGTAAAGAAACACTAGCCTCGAACCGAGCTCTTTGTAAGGTAATTCGCAGTGCGATGGCTGAACAAGGTTTGTCTGAAGATTGCGTGCAGCTGATTGATAATCCAGATAGAAGCTTAGTTTCAGGTTTATTAAAGCTTGATAAATATGTCGATATGATTGTGCCGCGCGGCGGACAAAACTTGCAGCGTTTATGTGCTGAACAAGCCACCATTCCGGTGATCTTAGGCGGTATTGGTATTTGCCATATCTATGTTGATGCAGAAGCTAATTTAGAAAAAGCATTATCAGTTATTGAAAACGCTAAAGTACAACGTCCAACAGTGTGTAATGCGCTTGATACTGTGCTGATTAATCAAAGTCATGCTAAGCAGTTTATGCCTGTTTTAGCTAAGCATCTTGCTGGTTTAGGCGTTAAGTTTTACGGCTGTGGGCAGACACAGGCTATTTTAGCTGCACAAGGTATAGAGGTTTCTGCTGCAAGTGATGAGAGTTTTGCGACGGAATGGTTGTCGTTAACCCTTGGAATTAAGGTTGTCGCAGATTTAAGCGATGCTGTTGAGCATATTCGTACGTACTCAAGCGGGCATTCTGAAGCTATTTTGACTGATAACATTCATACCGCTAGTGAGTTTATGAATGCGATCGATTCAGCCGCTGTGTATGTTAATGCAAGCACTCGCTTTACCGATGGCGGCGAATTCGGCCTAGGCGCAGAAGTGGCTGTAAGTACTCAAAAGTTGCATGCTCGCGGACCTATGGGGCTAGAAGCACTAACAACGTATAAATGGTTAGCCTGGGGCGATTATACCATTCGTGGTTGATTGCCATTTACCTGTCTAATACCAATCACATATTTAGTATGATTGGTATAATTTAACAAGCCGCATTATGCGGCTTTTTTATGGACTTTTTCTTATGGGAAAGCATCACGGCTAGGTGGTAAAGGTGGAAATACCAGCGGCTCATAGGTGATGACTTGGTGAAAGTAGAGTACTAAGTAGATGATAGCCATCATCGAGGTGTAGATCCTAAATGGATTGAGAAAGTTCCGCATGTGGAAGAAGTGACGATATTGGACCTCACGAGTAAAGTAGAGTGATGGCAATAAAAAGAAGCTATATAAAAAAGCAAAGTACCAAGTATAAGAGCGCTCTTGTTGTAGCTCGTTTAATAGCATAGCGATAGCGAAGGCCAATGAGCTCAGTCTGATAATTCTGGCAACTTTAGCCTGTTTAAAAAATTTTATGGTATCTATATATCTGTAATACATAACTAACTTCCATATTGTTACGCAATTGTTATTTTATACATGGACTTGAGATGATTTACAATTGGCTTTACAAAAAAGTGCAAAGTCTTAGCAAATTAAACAATGACCTAGGCTAATAGAGAGAGTACTCGAAGTCGTTATTGCTTTTTGCTTCATCCATTGATGCTTAAGCGTTTTTATGAGTCAAGGTGAACGAATACCAATCTGTATAAGAAACGGAGCTACTCAGTGCGTTTTGGCTCATTGGTATAACGACCAGTTATATGCCAGTTTAGTACAAGAATGAGTACAGTAATGTTTTTTAAGATATGAAAAAGCCGACTTTAAGTCGGCTTTTGTTGTAGAAGGATTTATAAGGGCTGTGGTATTCACATTCCCCATGCTAGCGGGCTAAGCGGAGATACGCTTTCTTGCTCGCCATTGTCCCACTTTGGGTAATATTTGTTGTAATGCTAGCGCGAATATAATTAGCCCAAGCCCTATGTATGTCGATTTCTCGATGCTCTCTTGTAAAATCCAAGCAATAAAGCCTATCGACATTACCGGCGTGATAAACACCAGAGTGCTGATACTCGCCGTACGCTCTGCTTTCTTTAAGGCGACTAACCAAAGCACAAAGGTGACGCCCATTTCAAATAGCCCCACATAAACACCTGCAAATAGTGCTTTGAGATCCCAACTGGGTAAAGACTGAGTGAGTAGCAGTGCGACAACGATAAAGGGTAAGCCAACTAAAAAACTCAGTAGCAGACTGACTACAGGGTCGCCTTTATCTTTGGTGTTAACGATCCAATAAAGTGACCAAAGCAGTGTGCTGGTTAACGCTAGAACCACGCCTGTCATACTTTCAAACTGGAAGCCTGTAAGGTTGCCTTTGGTGGCAATAAAAAACACGCCGCAATAAGCCACAAGCGCCGCAGTAATATCACTCTTTCTTAATTTCTGCCCGAGTAAAGGTACCGATAATAAAGGTAACAGAATAGCCCAAGTGTAATTGAGTGACAGTGCTTGTTGCGCCGGCAACAGGTCATAGGCCTTAAATAATACTAAATAGTACAAGAAAGGGTTGAGTAGGCCGGTTTGTAGGTAAAACCAAGGTCTACCCCAAAATTGCTGTTTAATGAGTGACAGTTTTCTTTGGGCGATTAATATCGCACCTAAAGCAAAAATAGAGGTGGTGACAGCAATGAACACCAACTGCAATGGCGTATAGTGCGCTAATGCCAATTTAAACGCGGTTGCTACGGTTGACCACAAGATAATGGCACCGATGCCAAATACATATGCTTGATGGGATGATTTCAATGTTTACTTCTCTTTGACTGCGAGATGACGACTAAGCGTATTGTTAAGGTGAAATACCCAAACAAGTGACGCTACCTCTTAGATTGTATTCATTATACGTTTTAGCGTTTTTTTAACCGCGCCCTAGATCAAATTAACGCACTCTTAAGATAAATTTTAAATTTATCCCTTGTATTCATCTTAAACGTCCCAATATAGAGGTTAAGAGAAGATTTAGGGTGATAAAAAAGACTTGAAATTTATTCGGTCTATCCCCACTTCATAAACCAGATTACAAATTTAGTTTTTAAAAGTTTTTTTGGAGGACTCCATGGGTAGAATTATTGGTATCGATTTAGGCACAACTAACTCTTGTGTTGCAGTATTAGATGGCGGCAAAGCGCGCGTATTAGAAAATGCTGAAGGCGATCGTACTACACCCTCAATCATCGCATACACTGCAGATGAAACTTTAGTTGGCCAGTCTGCAAAGCGTCAGGCTGTAACAAACCCAACTAACACAGTATTTGCTATTAAGCGTCTAATTGGCCGTCGTTTTAAAGATGACGAAGTTCAACGTGACGTTGACATCATGCCATTCAAAATCATCGGCGCTGACAATGGCGACGCATGGGTTGAAGCGCAAGGCCGTAAAATGGCTCCACCACAAATCTCTGCTGAAATCTTGAAGAAGATGAAGAAAACAGCTGAAGATTTCTTAGGTGAAGAAGTAACAGAAGCGGTTATTACCGTTCCTGCTTACTTTAACGATTCACAGCGTCAAGCAACTAAAGATGCGGGTCGCATCGCAGGTCTTGAAGTTAAGCGTATTATCAACGAGCCAACTGCAGCAGCACTTGCTTACGGTATTGATAAGAAGCAAGGCGACAACATCGTTGCTGTATATGACTTAGGTGGTGGTACATTCGATATCTCTATCATCGAAATCGACAGCGTTGATGGCGAGCAAACGTTCGAAGTACTTGCAACTAACGGTGACACTCACTTAGGTGGTGAAGATTTTGATAACCGTATGATTAAGTATCTTGCTGACGAGTTCAAAAAAGAGCAAGGACTTGATTTACGTAACGATCCACTAGCAATGCAGCGTCTTAAAGAAGCAGCAGAAAAAGCGAAGATCGAATTATCAAGCGCAACCCAAACTGAAGTTAACCTGCCATACATCACTGCTGATGCTACAGGTCCTAAGCACTTAGTGGTTAAAATCACTCGTGCAAAACTTGAGTCACTGGTTGAAGATTTGATCATCCGTACACTAGAGCCACTAAAAGTTGCACTTGCAGATGCTGATCTTTCAGTTTCTGATATCAACGAAGTGATTCTTGTTGGTGGTCAGACACGTATGCCTAAAGTACGTGCTGAAGTCTCTGCATTCTTCGGCAAAGAGTTACGCCAAGATGTTAACCCAGATGAAGCGGTTGCTATCGGTGCTGCAGTTCAAGCGGGCGTACTATCTGGCGACGTTAAAGACGTATTGCTATTAGACGTTACTCCACTATCTCTAGGTATTGAGACTATGGGTAGCGTGATGACTAAGCTTATCGAGAAGAACACCACTATCCCGACTAAAGCGTCACAAACATTCTCGACTGCTGACGACAACCAAAGTGCTGTGACTATTCACGTACTTCAAGGTGAGCGTAAGCAATCAAGCGGCAACAAGTCTCTAGGACAATTTAACCTAGAAGGCATTGAGCCTGCACCACGTGGCATGCCACAGGTAGAAGTGACTTTCGACATCGATGCTGACGGTATCTTGCATGTATCAGCTACAGACAAGAAGACGGGTAAAGCACAAAACATCACCATTAAAGCCTCTTCAGGCCTAAGTGATGAAGAAGTTGAAGCTATGGTTCGTGATGCTGAAGCACACGCAGACGAAGATGCTAAGTTCGAAGAGCTAGTTCAAGCTCGTAACCAAGCTGATGGCATGGTTCACGCAACTAAGAAGCAAATCGAAGAAGCGGGTGAAGCACTACCTGTTGATGAGAAAGAGAAGATTGAAGCTGCAATGGCTAACGTTGAAACTGCTGTTAAAGGCAATGACAAAGAAGCGATTGAAAAGTCTACTCAAGAGTTAATGGAAGCGTCTTCTAAGTTAATGGAAATTGCTCAAGCTAAAGCGCAAGCACAACAAGGTCAACCAGAAGGCGAAGCACAATCTGCTAAGCAAGATGATGACGTAGTTGACGCTGAGTTTGAAGAAGTTAAAGACGACAAAAAATAATGACGGGTAATTCCTAATTTATTGTAGCGGGCGTTATGAGGAAACTCTAACGCCCGTTTGTGCAACTTTAGCAAAGAAATAAAACATTATGTCAAAGCGCGATTATTACGAAGTATTAGGTGTCGGACGTGACACTAGCGAACGCGAAATTAAGAAAGCTTATAAGCGTTTAGCAATGAAGTTTCACCCGGACCGTAACCCTGGGAACAAAGAAGCTGAAGCTAACTTCAAGGAAGTTAAAGAAGCTTACGAAATTCTAACCGATGGCGATAAGAAAGCTGCCTATGACCAGTTTGGTCATGCTGGCGTCGATCCTAATCGTGGCGGCGGTGGCTATGGCGGCGGCGCAGATTTTGGTGATGTGTTTGGTGATGTATTTGGCGATATCTTCGGCGGTGGACGTCGTGGTGGTCAACGTCAAGCGGCTCGTGGTAGTGACTTACGTTACAACCTAGAGTTGTCACTAGAAGAAGCGGTTCGTGGTCTAACCAAAGAACTACGTATTCCGACATTGGCAGCCTGTGATGTTTGTGATGGTAGCGGCGCTAAGAAAGGTTCTTCACCGACCACTTGTGGTACCTGTCATGGCCAAGGCCAAGTGCAGATGCGTCAAGGCTTCTTTGCTGTTCAGCAAGCTTGTCCTACCTGTCATGGCCGTGGCAAGATCATTAAAGATCCTTGCAACAAGTGTCATGGTGAAGGTCGCGTAGAAAAGAGCAAGACGTTATCTGTTAAGATCCCTGCCGGTGTTGATACTGGCGATCGTATTCGTCTTTCTGGTGAAGGTGAAGCGGGCGAGTATGGCGCAGCTCCAGGTGACTTATATGTTCAGGTGAGCGTACGTGAACATGCAATCTTCCAGCGTGATGGCAATAACCTTTATTGCGAAGTGCCTATCTCGTTCAGCAAAGCTGCACTTGGTGGTGAGATTGAAGTGCCAACACTCGATGGCAAAGTTAATCTTAAGATCCCGACTGAAACACAAACGGGTCGTATGTTCCGTATGCGCGGTAAAGGCGTTAAGTCGGTTCGCAGCCATGCCGTTGGTGATTTGTTATGTAAGGTTGTCATGGAAACGCCAGTCAACCTTAACGAACGCCAAAAAGAGCTGTTACGTGAATTTGAAGATACCTTAACAGGCCAATCTAAGAAGCACAGCCCAAAAGCTGACGGTTTCTTCGATGGTGTGAAGAAGTTTTTTCAAGATCTGAATAGTTAATAATGAGTTAAATCGTTATATACTTTTAAGCCTCGCATTTGCGGGGCTTTTTATTATCTGTACTTTAATGAGCACTTTCTATAATGAGTACTTTGTATGAGTACTTTGTATTAGCGCTTTGTATGAGTACTTTGTATGAGTGCTTTATATAAGTACTTTGTATTAGCGCTTTGTATGAGTACTTTATATAAGTGCTTCGCTATACATAATATGGAATTTAGTCGATATGAAAGGAATACTATTACTGCTTAGCGCAACATTGTTGCTAAGTGGTTGTGCCACGCATCAATCGCCTACTGGTCGTGGTCAAACTCTGTTGTTCTCATCCCAAGAGATGTCACAGCTTGGCGACTCATCATTTGCGCAGTTAAAGCAGCAAGAGAAAGCCAGTCAAGACAAAGCGCTAAATGCTTATGTTAACTGCGTGGCACAGCGTATAACCCAAGCCTTACCTGATCAAAGCTTGCCTTGGGAGGTGGTAGTGTTTGACTCTGAACAAGTCAACGCTTTTGCATTGCCAGGTGGGCACATTGGCGTATATACCGGGCTACTTGATGTGGCGGTAAATTCAGAGCAGCTCGCCACGGTAATAGGTCATGAGGTGGCCCATGTGTTGGCTAATCACAGTAATGAGCAGGTGTCGCGCGCACAGATGACTGGCGCAGGCATGCAATTGGCCGATCTCGCGTTAGGGGCTGGCGGGATAGCGGATAAAGAGCTGTATATGGCAGCCCTTGGTTTAGGCGTGCAAGTCGGTTATATATTGCCTTATGGTCGTGACCAAGAATCGGAAGCCGATGTTATCGGGGTCGAGTTGATGGCAAAAGCGGGCTTTGATCCGGCCGCGAGTGTCGAGCTATGGAAGAATATGTCAAAAGCGGGCGGTGAACAGGGGCCTGAATTACTTTCTACTCATCCATCACATGATCAACGTATCGCGCAATTGCAGCAAATGCAGGCGAAAGCTCAGCCGTTATATCAAGCAAGTAAAGCCAGTGTGAAAAATACTTGTCAAAGACCCAAATAGCTACGGTTTTTAGGGCAACATCACAGAATTTATGGTAAAGTTCTGCGCGAAAATTAATTGAATCATTGAGAGTACAATCATTATGTCTGATAAGTTCAGTACAATTGAAGGTCAAGCAAGCTACGGTGTTGGTCGTCAACTAGGTGAGCAACTAGCCGCTAACTCGTTTGAAGGTATCGATATTTCTGCTGTTCAATTGGGTCTATCTGACGCTTTCGAAGGTAAAGAAAGTGTAGTATCTATGCAAGATATGCAAGTTGCATTCACTGAAATCAGCCAACGTATCCAAAAAGTTCAAGAAGCTGCTGCCGCTGCTGCATCAGAAGTGGGCGATAAGTTCCTTGCTGATAACGGTGCTCGTGAAGGCGTGGTAACACTAGACTCAGGTCTACAGTACGAAATTATCACTGAAGGTAACGGCGACAAGCCTGGTTATGATTCAACGGTACGTACTCACTACCATGGTACTTTCATCTCTGGTGATGTATTCGATAGCTCTGTTGCTCGTGGTGAGCCTGCTGAGTTCCCAGTTTCTGGCGTTATCGCTGGTTGGACTGAAGCGCTACAGCTTATGGGCACGGGCTCTAAGTGGAGACTGTTTGTACCACAGCACCTAGCCTACGGTGAACGCGGCGCTGGCGCTGCTATCCCACCATATTCAACGTTGGTGTTTGAAGTTGAATTGTTAGAGATTATCTAAGTTAGACAATCAGCCTAAGTTAATACTTAGGCTTTTTTTTGACATTTTTGCAGGGAGTAATTGAGATGACTGAACAAGTAAGAGTGGCAATAACAGGCGGCAGTGGCCGCATGGGGCGAACTCTTATTGAGGCGGCCAAACAAAATGACATCATTTTGTTAGGCGCGGCGATTGAACGAGCCGGCTCAACTCTTATGGGCGTTGATGCTGGAGAGCTTGCAGGTGTTGGTGCAATGAACGTTGCTATTACCGACTCTCTCGATAATGCGGTCAATGACTTTGACGTGCTTATTGATTTTACTTCACCTGAAGCCAGTGTGGTGCATACCGACTGGTGCGCTAAGAATGGCAAAGCAATCGTAATCGGCACCACCGGGTTCAATCATGCTCAAAAAGAGCAAATCTCAGCTTATGCGGATCAAATTCCAATTGTGATGGCACCGAATATGGCTGTTGGCGTCAATCTGATGTGGAAACTGCTTGAGGTCGCCGCAGAAGTGATGGGGCAATATAGCGATATCGAAATTATTGAAGCTCACCACCGTTTTAAAAAAGATGCACCGTCAGGCACCGCGCTTAAGATGGGCGAAGTGATCGCTGAAACCTTAGGCCGTGATCTTGAACAGTGTGCCGTTTTCGGCCGTGAAGGCATAACCGGTGAGCGTGCTAGAGACACCATTGGTTTTGCAACTGTGCGTGCTGGCGATATTGTCGGTGAGCACACAGCGCTATTTGCCGATATGGGCGAACGTTTAGAAATTACTCATAAAGCCTCAAGCCGAATGACCTTTGCTAATGGTGCTATGCGCGCAGCAACCTGGTTAGTCGAGCAAAAAGCTGGGCTCTATGATATGCAGCAAGTCTTAGGCTTGAAGGCATAATTATTTAAAACCGCTATTAGCGGTTTTTTTTTACTTTAAAAATTTTTGACAAAATACTTATATAAGCTATAGACAGGTTTTTGTTTTACATATAAAATCTGCGGAATTTGTCAAAATTTCGCATTGTAGCGGAAGTTGGTATTTTAAAAACACACAAAAAACAATTAATTTCAAAGATTTGGCTCTTTCCGGAGGTCGCGTTGACAAAGTCTGCCCTACTCGTACTTGAAGATGGAACCATTTTTTCTGGCACTGCAATTGGTGCTGAAGGGATGTCTGTTGGTGAAGTCGTTTTTAACACTTCAATGACTGGTTACCAAGAAATTTTGACTGATCCATCATATTCACGTCAAATGGTAACCCTCACTTATCCACATATTGGTAATACAGGTACCAATGATGAAGATACAGAATCTGATTCTGTTCATGCATGTGGCCTTATCATTAGAGACTTGCCGTTAATCGCAAGTAATTTTCGTAATCAGCAATCTTTAAGCGATTATTTGATCGCTAACAACGTTGTTGGCATTGCTGATATCGATACTCGTAAACTCACTCGTATCCTACGTGAAAAAGGCGCTCAAGCCGGTTGTATCATGGTGGGTGATTTAGATGAAGCTAAAGCGCTAGCTGCAGCTAAAGCCTTCCCAGGCCTTAAAGGCATGGATCTCGCTAAAGAAGTCACCACCAATGAAACTTATGCATGGCGCAGTGGTAGCTGGCGTTTAGTTGGCGGCTTGCCATCTGATACCCCAGAAGCTGAGCTTAAATATAAAGTTGTGGCTTACGACTACGGTGTAAAGCGTAACATTTTACGTATGTTGGTTGACCGTGGCTGTGATGTGACGGTTGTACCGGCGCAAACTCCTGCGAGCGAAGTACTTGCAATGAATCCTGATGGGATTTTCCTATCAAATGGCCCAGGTGATCCTGAACCATGTGATTATGCAATTACGGCGATTAAAGAGATCTTAAAAACTGAAATTCCAGTTTTTGGTATCTGTTTAGGTCATCAGTTGTTGGCGCTAGCCTCTGGTGCAAAAACACTGAAAATGAAGTTTGGCCATCACGGTGCTAACCACCCTGTGAGCAATGTTGAGCAAGGCAATGTCATGATCACCAGCCAAAACCACGGTTTTGCTGCTGATGAAACAACGCTGCCAGCCAATATTAAAGTGACTCACAAGTCACTATTCGATGGTTCACTGCAAGGTATTCACCTTACAGATAAGCCTGCATTTAGTTTTCAAGGACACCCAGAAGCAAGTCCAGGACCAAATGATGCGGCGCCACTATTTAATCATTTCATCGATTTGATTGATTTGTACCGTCAACACGCCAAGTAGTAACCTCATCGGGGAGAAGATTTAAGCAATGCCAAAACGTACAGATATAAAGAGTATTCTTATCCTAGGGGCTGGACCGATTGTAATTGGTCAAGCCTGTGAGTTTGACTACTCAGGCGCACAAGCCTGTAAAGCCTTACGCGAAGAAGGTTATCGAGTAATTCTTGTTAACTCTAACCCTGCAACCATTATGACTGATCCTGAAATGGCCGATGCGACCTACATCGAACCCATTCACTGGGAAGTAGTGCGTAACATTATTGCCAAAGAGCGTCCTGATGCGATTTTGCCAACCATGGGCGGTCAGACTGCACTTAACTGTGCCCTAGACCTCGAAAGCCGCGGTGTACTAAAAGAATTCAATGTTGAAATGATTGGCGCTACAGCCGATGCGATTGATAAAGCTGAAGATCGTAGTCGTTTCGATAAAGCAATGAAATCTATCGGTCTGGATTGTCCTCGTGCCGGTATCGCACACACTATGGATGAAGCTAATGCCGTTGTTGCTGAACTGGGCTTCCCTTGTATTATTCGTCCATCATTTACCATGGGCGGCAGCGGCGGCGGTATCGCTTATAACAAAGAAGAGTTTGAGGATATCTGTTCTCAAGGTCTTGAGCTATCACCGACTAGTGAACTGCTTATCGACGAATCTTTGATTGGTTGGAAAGAGTACGAGATGGAAGTGGTACGTGACCGCAACGATAACTGTATTATTGTTTGTGCAATCGAAAACTTTGACCCTATGGGCGTGCACACGGGTGACTCTATTACAGTTGCACCTGCGCAAACACTAACTGACAAAGAATATCAGTTGATGCGTAATGCATCGCTTGCTGTACTGCGTGAAATTGGTGTTGAAACCGGTGGTTCAAACGTACAGTTTGGTATCAACCCGAAAGATGGCCGTATGGTTATCATCGAGATGAACCCACGTGTTTCACGTTCATCGGCGTTAGCATCAAAAGCAACTGGTTTCCCGATTGCTAAAATTGCAGCAAAACTAGCGGTTGGTTTTACGCTTGATGAGCTAAGCAACGACATTACTGGTGGTGCAACTCCAGCATCATTTGAGCCTGCAATCGATTACGTTGTGACTAAAATCCCACGTTTTAACTTTGAAAAGTTTGCCGGTTCTAATGACCGTCTAACGACACAGATGAAGTCTGTGGGTGAAGTGATGGCGATTGGTCGTACATTCCAAGAGTCATTTCAAAAAGCCCTTCGTGGTCTTGAAGTGGGTAAAAATGGTTTGTGCCCAGAGATTGATTTAGCTGATTCGGATGCGATGTCACGCATTCGTCATGAGCTAAAAGAACCGGGTGCAGAGCGTATTTGGTATATTGCTGATGCATTCCGTGCGGGTCTTTCGGTCGATGATATCTTTGGTTTAACTAATATTGACCCTTGGTTCCTGGTACAGATTGAAGACTTGCTTAAGTCTGAAGCGCAAGTGGCTGAAATCGGTCTTGCTGGTTTAAATAAAGATGTTCTACGTAACCTTAAGCGCAAAGGCTTTGCCGATTCACGTTTAGCAGCACTTGCTGGTGTGAGCGAAACAGAAGTACGTAAGCTACGTACGCGTTTTGAAATTCATCCAGTTTATAAGCGTGTTGATACCTGCGCGGCAGAATTTGCAACTGATACCGCTTACATGTACTCAACTTATGAAGACGAGTGTGAAGCGAATCCATCAAATCGTGACAAGATCATGATTTTAGGTGGTGGTCCAAACCGTATTGGTCAAGGTATTGAGTTTGATTATTGTTGTGTACACGCGGCGTTAGCGCTACGTGAAGACGGCTTTGAAACCATCATGGTTAACTGTAACCCTGAAACGGTTTCTACCGACTACGACACTTCAGATCGTCTGTACTTTGAGTCAATAACCTTTGAAGATGTGCTTGAAATCGTACGTATCGAGAAGCCAAAAGGCGTTATCGTACAGTACGGTGGTCAAACCCCCCTTAAATTAGCACGCGATCTAGAGGCTGCTGGCGTACCGATTATTGGTACAAGCCCAGATGCGATTGACCGCGCTGAAGACCGTGAGCGTTTCCAGCAAGCGATTCAACGTTTAGGCATGATGCAACCAGAAAACGATACGGTAACCACTGTTGAAGGTGCGGTAATTTCTGCTGAGCGTATCGGTTATCCGTTAGTGGTTCGTCCATCTTATGTTTTAGGTGGTCGTGCTATGGAAATCGTTTATGACGAGCAAGACTTACGTCGCTACTTTAATGAAGCGGTAAGCGTATCAAATGCATCACCAGTGCTACTTGACCGTTTCCTAGACAACGCAATTGAAATCGATATTGACGCAATTTGTGATGGTGAAACTGTTGTTATCGGTTCTATCATGGAGCATATCGAGGAAGCCGGTGTTCACTCAGGTGACTCTGGTTGCTCATTGCCGCCATATAGCTTAAGCGAAGAAATTCAAGATCGCATGCGAGAGCAGGTGGGTAAGCTGGCAATGGAGCTTGGCGTAATTGGCCTAATGAACGTACAGTTTGCGGTGAAGGATAACGAGATCTACATGATCGAAGTTAACCCTCGTGCAGCACGTACCGTGCCATTTGTATCAAAAGCGACTGGCGTGCCATTAGCTAAGATTGCAGCGCGCGTTATGGCGGGTCAAAGCCTTAAGTCACAGAACTTCACTAAGGAAGTTATTCCGCCATTCTTCTCTGTAAAAGAAGTGGTATTACCGTTTAACAAGTTCCCAGGTGTAGACCCTCTGCTTGGCCCTGAAATGCGCTCAACGGGCGAAGTTATGGGTGTGGGTGACACTTTTGCTGAAGCTTATGCTAAAGCGCAGTTAGGTGCGACATCTGAAGTTCCTAAGTCTGGGCGCGCACTATTGTCGGTACGTAACAGCGATAAAGCACGTGTTGCTGATTTAGCCGCGCAATTAATCGCACTGGGTTATCAGATTGACGCGACGCACGGTACAGCAGTGATCTTAGGCGAAGCGGGTATTAACCCACGTCTAGTGAACAAGGTACATGAAGGCCGTCCACACATTCTTGACCGTATCAAGAACGGTGAGTACACCTATATTGTTAATACAACAGAAGGTCGTAAGGCGATTGAAGACTCACGTCAACTTCGTCGTGGTGCACTGCGTTACAAAGTGAACTACACAACGACCCTGAATGCGGCATTTGCAACTTGTATGGCACATTCAGCGGATGACCGCTCGAATGTTACATCAGTGCAAGAGCTACATAAGCGTATTACCAAATAAGCTAAGCTAAAAAAACAAGGCCGCTTACAGCGGCCTTTTTTATGGCTTGATTTTTAGATAGGGTATGCCGAGATAAATAAATATTTATCTGTCACTGCTAGCAAGTTTGGCAAAGGTTGAGTAAGCTCTACGGTCTTAAGTCGTGATTTAATTTTATATAGAGGCTGTTTATACGGCTTGAATGATAGCTAGATCGCGAGCAAGTATAGATTAGAGTGCATCGATTGCCCTGAGCGTTTACAATAACGCAATTCCCCGATTTAACCTCGCTGATGTATCACTCAGTGGGGCATGCTTTTGTTTTAAAGGAGACGAAAGAGCTTATGAGTACGGTTCCAATGACCATAGTCGGTGCTGCAAGACTGCGTAAAGAGTTAGATTTTCTCAAGTTTGAACGCCGTCCGCTAATTGCCGCTGCAATTGGTGAAGCCCGTGAGCTTGGCGATTTGAAAGAAAACGCTGAATATCATGCCGCCCGTGAAGAGCAGGGATTAAGCGAAGCGCGCGTTAGAGATATTGAAGGTAAGCTGTCTTACGCGCAGATCATCGACGTGACCACAATGGATAATAACGGCCGCGTTATCTTTGGCTCTACTGTGACTATTTTGAACGTAGACACTGAAGATGAAGTGACTTATCGCATTGTAGGTGAAGACGAAGCTAATATTAAAGAAAATCTGCTTTCAGTTAGCTCACCTATTGCTCGTGGCTTAATTGGGAAGAGTTTAGATGACGAAATCTCTATTGTGACGCCAGGTGGCACAACTGATTTTGAGATCATTAAAGTCGACTATATCTAATTTTTAATTAGCATAGAAAAAACCGCTTTTTAGCGGTTTTTTTATGTGACGAATTTACCGATAGCGCCAAAACAGTGAATAATCATTTGTATCGAGGCTGTGCTACGTTTAGTATATTCAACATAGTAAATAGACTTAAAATAGGTAATTAGTGCTGTCATTTTGGCGATTCGGCTTCATCTTGTTGTTCATAGGGGGATTATTTCTCACACCTATGTCTGCAAGTGCATCTGAAAATGTTCAAAGTAATGATATGTGCTCAGTGGAATCTGCAGGGGCTGTTATAACCTTTATAAAGGCTGCACCGCATAAGAATATGCTCGCAGATATGACAAGCACACAATCCTCTGGCTTACCTAAAAATACTCCTTTAGAGCTTCAAGATAAGCAGGCTAAGCAAACAGACAACGATGGCTCTGAATATGCGCCACTTGTTTCGCAGCGCTTTATCAGTTTTTCTCAGCATGCTCCCCTGCAAAGTCGTCCAGACTATCTGCTTGCTTTTGAATTTCTTTCCCCCGCAGTGCCCTCTTTAACCGTTGGTTATCGTGTGGACTTTACGCCAGCTGTAGACTGGTCACTGCACATTAAAACTCATTCTCACCGACTTTGTGCGTGGAAAGAGTCTAATCTTCTCTATCGTTTTTCTCAGTCTCGCTCCTTAAGCTAACGACCGATAGCCTTTTGGCTTAGTTATCGGTTGGTATTAAAACAGCTATTGAGAGCGGCAGCGTTAGTTACGACTAACTTTTCCCTGATGCATTGACGTATTACGTGTTTACTCACTTTGTTGTCGATTCAGCTAATGGTGAAATTCGTATACACGCCTACTTATTTCCGTCACAAGCATGTGATTGAAACGGTTGACGTCTACCTCGATAGCTCTAAAGCATACTCGCCCAATATTCTTAGGTACCAATATTCTTAGGCATGAGTCCTTCTGGGATTCGTCTCTTGGTAATAAGTCCGATTTCACTGTTGTGAGCTTTGGATAAGGGTGAGTTGCTATCACACTTTTAGTGAATTTAAAGAGCAAAAATATGAGAGAACAGAAAAAATCAGCAATTTTGAACCATTATGCAGCCTGGAAATACATAGTGTTAGTCGTCACCATCAGCATCATGTTATTAAGTGCATTGCCTACCTTTTTTGGTGAAGATGCCGCGGTGCAGGTCAGCGATGAGGCTGGATTGAAAGTAAACCCTTTGGAATTACATCAGCTGCTCGTAGCCCAAGGTGTCAGCGTTAAGCGTATCGATGAAGCTAAAGGCCAAACCTTGATTGTGCTGGACGACAATTCACAACAGAGCCAGCTTAAGTCCTTGCTTGCAAGCCAGGTAAACGATCCTTCAAAGATCACCCTGACTTTAGCTCCAGCGGCGCCCAACTGGTTATTATCACTCGGTTTTACGCCGATTAAATTGGGACTAGATCTGCGAGGTGGGGTGCAATTTCTACTGGATGTTGAAATTGAGCCCGTCTATAAGCTGCACTCCAACACCTTCATTGAGTCCGTTAGGCAATTTGCGCGTGAACAGTCGTTATATGGCGTCACGATTCAGCAGCAGGCTGACGGGAATGTGAGTATTGCAACCACAGACTTAGCGCAAAGAGCCGCAGTTAGAGGGTTTATCAATACGCAATATCCTAATTGGCAAGTCTCAAATTCTGGTGAGCAAGCGCTGAATGCTGATCTGTCAGAAACTGAAAAAGTGAATATCCGTGACCTTACCGTAAAGCAAAACTTGCAGATTATGCGCAGTCGTATTGAGCAACTTGGGATCAGCGAGGCCGTTGTGCAGCGTCAAGGTGAGCACCGAATTCGCATCGAGCTTCCCGGTGTACAAGATCCAGCTGCCGCAAAGTCGGTGATCGGCGCAACCGCAAGCTTAGCCTTCTATCAGGTTAAGCAGCAGGGCTCTGTTAATGCCAAGGTATTGAAAGATGAACAGGGCGCACCCGTTTATGTTGCCAGACGAGCGGTATTGAGCGGTGAGCATATTGTCGACGCAAGAGCGACACTTGGAGAGATGGGCCAGCCTGAAGTGGTTATTCATCTTGACCGAGAAGGCGGCAAAATCATGTCAGCCTTTTCTCGTGACAATATCGGTAAACCGATGGCGACCTCATACAGCGAGTATAGCCGTGGTGATAACGGACAAATTAGACAAACCACTGAAGTGATTAGCGTTGCAACGATTCAGTCTCAGCTGGGAGACCGATTTAGCGTAACAGGCTCTAGGGATTATGCCAGTGCACAGCAGCTTGCTTTGTTACTTCGAGCGGGCTCGATGACAGCGCCTGTAACTATCGTTGAAGAACGGACTATTGGTCCAAGCTTAGGCGAGGAAAACATCACTAACGGTTTCTCTGCGCTTGCTTTAGGTATGGCGGTGACCTTGTTGTTTATGGGCCTTTGGTACCGCCGTTTAGGCTGGATAGCCAACGTGGCTCTTATGGCTAACATGATCCTACTTTTCGGCTTAATGGCACTGATCCCAGGCGCGGTATTAACTTTGCCGGGCATAGCAGGTTTGGTGCTAACGGTCGGTATGGCTGTTGACACGAATGTGCTAATTTTTGAGCGCATTAAGGATAAGTTAAAGGAGGGGAGGAGCTTTGCACATGCCATTGATAGAGGTTTTGATAGTGCCTTTTCAACTATTGTCGATGCCAACTTCACCACGATGATCACCGCAGTCGTGCTTTATGCCATAGGCAATGGACCTATCCAAGGCTTTGCATTAACCCTTGGGTTAGGTCTGCTAACCAGTATGTTTACCGGAATTTTTGCATCTAGAGCATTAGTTAACTGGGCATATGGTCGTAATTTTAGTCGTAACGTGAAGGTGTAATATGGAACTTAATCATTTAAATAAGCTAAGCAAATTAACCAAAGCACGTTACCTATCAAGTGTATTCTCTGTGCTGATTATGCTGTCATCAATAGGCATTATTTTAGCCAATGGCTTTAATTGGGGACTGGATTTTACCGGGGGTATCGTCACTGAAGTTAAACTCGATAAAGATATAAAAGCCACACAGATTAGCGCGTTATTAGCGCAAACCTCTGAGCAAGAGGTCAGCGTTATTTCAGCGGGTGAGCCAGGTCGCTGGATTTTGCGTTACGCAAAAATAGATAATGCGGGCGCGCATGATATAACAAGGGTATTAGCGCCGTTGACCGATAATGTTGAAGTGCTTAACTCAAGCATTGTCGGGCCGCAAGTTGGTCAAGAGCTAGCAGAGCAGGGCGGCTTGGCGTTGCTGGCGGCTATGTTATGTATTTTGGCTTATCTGAGTTTTCGCTTTGAGTGGCGTCTTGCCAGTGGAGCTTTATTGGCACTGTTTCACGATGTCATTTTTGTATTGGCATTTTTCTCATTAACTCAGATGGAATTCAACTTGACGATTTTGGCCGCGATACTGGCTATTTTAGGTTACTCCTTAAATGACTCTATTGTGATTGCTGACCGGGTCAGAGAGGTATTAATTGCCAAGCCTAAGATGGCGGTAGATGAAGTGTGTAGTAGCGCAGTTAAAGCAACGTTCTCGCGCACCATGGTCACCAGTGGTACCACTCTATTTACTGTTGCTGCTTTATGGGTGATGGGAGGGGTACCTCTGCAAGGATTTTCGATTGCGATGTTTCTTGGGATCATGATTGGAACGGTTTCGTCTGTGTCGGTAGGTACTTGTTTACCAGAGTATTTAAAGGTGAGTGCAGAGCACTATAAAGTCGAGCCTATAAGCGATACACCATAATTGGCATAAAAAAAGCCGCTGAATAATCAGCGGCTCTTTTTATTTATCTTACAAAGGCTTTCATATTAATGAAGCCGCCTTTGTTAATTACTTTGCCTTAGGCACAGCAACTTTCATTTCTTCAGACTGACGGAACAGTACTAAAACGTGACCGATAAGCTGTATTTTTTCAGCTTTGGTTTCACGTACAATGGCATCTACGATAGCGCTTTTAAGCTCTCTGTCACCAGAGGCTACTTTCACTTTAATCAATTCATGATGAGAAAGTGCATTATCAATTTCAGCCAATACTCCCTCAGTCAGACCGTTGCCACCAAGCATCACTACAGGCTTGAGACTATGCGCTAAGCCCTTTAAGTGCTGTTTTTGTTTGGTTGTTAAGTTCATTTATACCAACTTTATGCTGAGTTACTGTTGAAAACCCGCTATTCTACCCTTATATAGGCTTTGTGTAACTCTCAATTTTGTTGCGGATTTTAAATGTCAGGAAAAAAACGAACAGCTAGCTCTAATCGCTGGATGCAGGAACATTTCGACGATCATTATGTCAAACTAGCGCAGAAGCGTGGTTTTAGGTCGCGTGCGGCTTTTAAGATTGAAGAGATCCAAGAAAAAGATAAACTCATTCGACCTGGAATGACGGTAGTGGATTTAGGGGCTGCGCCTGGTGGTTGGTCTCAAGTTGCTGTTAAATTGGCTGGAGACCGAGGTAAAGTTATCGCTTGTGATATTTTACCTATGGATCCCATCGTCGGTGTTGATTTCCTACAGGGTGATTTTCGCGAAGAAAAAGTACTGGATGCATTGCTGACCCGAGTGGGCGATGCCAAGGTTGATGTGGTGCTATCAGATATGGCACCGAATATGAGTGGTACAGGTGGCGTTGATCAACCAAGAGCCATGTATTTAGTAGAACTTGCGTTGGATATGTGTCATCAAGTATTGGCACCTAACGGTTGTTTTGCAGTTAAAGTCTTTCAGGGGGAGGGCTTTGATGACTACATGAAATCGGTTAAAGAGGCGTTCAAAACGGTTAAAACACGTAAGCCAGATTCTTCGCGCCCGCGTTCGCGTGAAGTCTATCTTGTGGCGACAGGGTACAAGTTGTAGTAATCTATCGTAAGTACTCTAACATTAGTTTTCGAAAGACTTTAAAAGAGGTCGAGTAATTTGAGTGACATGGCAAAAAATTTAATTCTCTGGGTTGTCATCGCCGTTGTGCTGATGTCAGTTTTTCAGGGCTATTCCCCCTCTTCTTCGACAAAGCAGAAGATGGATTATTCAACATTTTTAGATAACGTTAAAGATGGGCAAGTCAATACTGCAACGGTTAAAAGCGACCAACGTACTATTGAGGGAACAACGCGTACTGGTGAAAAGTTTGTCACTGTTATGCCGTTACCAGACTTAGATCTAATTAACGAATTAAACCGCAAGGGTATTACATTCAAGGGTGAGGAAGCTGAAGAGTCAGGATTCCTAACTCAGATCTTTATCTCTTGGTTCCCTATGCTTCTGCTTATCGGTGTGTGGATTTTCTTCATGCGTCAGATGCAAGGTGGTGGCGGTAAAGGCGCGATGTCATTTGGTAAGAGTAAAGCCAAATTGATGAGCGAAGACCAAATTAAAACGACTTTTGCTGACGTTGCGGGTTGTGACGAAGCAAAAGAAGACGTTAAAGAATTGGTTGATTACCTAAAAGAGCCAACGCGCTTCCAGAAATTAGGTGGTCGAATTCCTACAGGTGTGTTGTTAGTTGGCCCGCCAGGTACAGGTAAAACACTAATCGCCAAAGCTATTGCTGGTGAAGCGAAAGTGCCATTCTTTACTATTTCAGGTTCTGATTTCGTAGAAATGTTTGTCGGTGTCGGTGCATCTCGTGTGCGCGACATGTTTGAACAAGCTAAGAAATCATCTCCTTGTATCATCTTTATCGATGAAATCGATGCTGTTGGTCGCCAACGTGGTGCCGGTGTTGGTGGTGGTCATGATGAGCGTGAGCAAACATTGAACCAAATGCTGGTTGAAATGGATGGCTTCGAAGGTAACGAAGGTGTGATTGTTATCGCAGCAACTAACCGTCCAGACGTATTAGATGCGGCGTTACTACGACCAGGTCGTTTTGACCGTCAAGTCGTTGTGGGTCTGCCTGATGTACGCGGCCGTGAACAAATTCTTAAAGTTCATATGCGCAAAGTGCCTTTAGCTGACGGTGTTAAAGCCAGTGTTATCGCACGTGGTACACCGGGTTTCTCTGGTGCGGATCTTGCGAACCTTGTTAACGAAGCGGCATTGTTCGCTGCTCGTAACAGCCGCCGCGTAGTCGGTATGGAAGAGTTCGAAAGCGCAAAAGACAAAATCATGATGGGTGCTGAGCGCCGCACCATGGTGATGTCAGAAGAAGAGAAAGAGATGACCGCTTATCATGAAGCGGGCCATGCTATTGTGGGCTGTTTAGTGCCTGAGCACGATCCTGTGCATAAGGTCACTATCATTCCACGTGGCCGCGCACTAGGTGTGACCTTCTTCTTGCCAGAAGCTGATGCGATTAGCCAAAGCCGTCGTAAACTAGAGAGTCAAATCTCAGTGGCTTACGGTGGACGTATTGCAGAAGACATTATCTACGGTAGCGAAAAAGTCTCTACTGGTGCATCGCAAGACATTAAGTATGCAACGTCTATTGCGCGTAACATGGTGACTCAGTGGGGCTTCTCTGAAAAGCTAGGCCCAGTGCTTTACGCTGAAGATGAAAACGAAGTGTTCTTAGGCCGTAGTATGGGTAAATCACAGCATATGTCTGATGATACTGCGCGTATTATTGATGCCGAAGTCAAAATGTTGATTGATGCTAACTACCAACGTGCTCATACTTTCTTAACTGAAAATATGGACATTCTTCACTCAATGAAAGATGCGTTGATGAAGTATGAAACGATTGATTCGAATCAAATTAGTGATTTGATGGCTCGTCGTGAAGTGCGTATGCCTGCTGAGTGGGAAAAAGATCTGCAGTCAAATGATAACGATAGCAATGACGCTTCATCTGAAAAGAAAGAAGAGATCAAGGAAGCTAAAGAAGATAAGCCTGATGTCAGTGATGCTGACGAATCACCCGCTAAGTAATCTTTAGTTAGATAAAGAAAACCCCTTCTAGGGGTTTTCTTGTTTACGGAACTTTATTTTGTCTAAATTAACCAGTGGTAATGCATCTCTAGATTTAAGTTCTCCAGTTGTAATGGGGATCCTCAATGTCACGCCGGACTCATTTTCTGATGGAGGCGAATACTCATCGATTGAAACCGCCCGCAGACAAGCCGACTTTATGGTGGCTAACGGCGCAAAAATTATTGATATTGGCGGTGAGTCAACACGTCCTGGTGCAAAAGACGTATCAGCAGAGCATGAACTCGAACGGGTCATCCCTCTAATCGATTATGTTAGCCGAAACCATGATGTGTGGATCTCGATTGACACCAGCAAAGCGCAAGTGATGAAGGCCGCAGTAGATGCAGGCGCGCATTTGATTAATGACGTTAGAGCGTTGCAAGAGGCCGATGCGTTAACAACAGCGGCAAAATTAAACGTACCGGTTTGCTTAATGCATATGCAGGGGCAGCCTAGGACGATGCAGGATGCACCTCAATATGAGGATATCATTAGCGATATTACTCAGTTCTTTACTGAGCGAGTCGATAAGTGTATTGCAGCAGGAATAAAGCGTGAGCATATTGTGCTCGATCCTGGCTTTGGTTTTGGTAAAACCCTTGCACATAATTATGAGCTGCTAAATCGTATGGCTGAATTTTTACCCTTTGGCTTGCCTATCCTGGCAGGTTTGTCGCGTAAGAGTATGTTCGGACAGTTACTCGGACGTGAGGTATCACAAAGATTAAGTGGCACCCTTGCTGGTAATATGTTGGCAGTTCAAGCTGGCGCGAAGATTTTGCGCGTGCACGATGTGCAAGAGACCAGCGATATGCTCGCTGTTCTACAAGCCACAAAGAATTATAACGCTTTAGCTTAATAATGGGCTTTTCATGCCAGGTGTTCAGCTAGGGTCAGTATTGTAGAGGTAGAATCGATTAATCCATTTCTACCTTGTGATTGAGTTTGGAGTTAATGTGAAGCAAAGACAATTTTTCGGAACAGACGGTATTCGCGGTAAAGTCGGCGCGGGTAAAATGACCCCTGAATTAGCGCTTAAATTAGGTTGGGCGGCTGGGCGGGTGTTATCTCGTTCAGGTACGCATAAAGTGATTATCGGTAAAGATACGCGTATTTCGGGTTACCTATTTGAATCTGCATTAGAAGCCGGCCTTTCTGCCGCGGGTCTTGATGTTATGTTGATAGGTCCTATGCCAACGCCTGCTGTAGCCTACCTAACTCGAACATTCCGTGCTGAGGCAGGTATTGTGATCAGTGCGTCACATAACCCATATTACGATAATGGCATTAAATTCTTTTATACCGATGGCAGTAAACTTGATGACGCGGTTGAGCTAGAGATTGAAGCTGAACTAGAAAAGCCATTGACCTGTGTCGAGTCTCATTTACTCGGTAAAGTTGTCCGTATTGATGACGCTGCTGGGCGTTATATCGAGTATTGCAAAAGCCACTTTCCTGCCGAGCAGACATTAAGCGGCCTTAAGATTGTGGTCGACTGTGCTCATGGCGCAACTTACCATATCGCCCCAAGTGTGTTTAGAGAGCTAGGCGCTGAAGTTATCGCGATAGGTGATAAGCCAAATGGTCTGAATATCAACGATAACGTTGGTGCTACCTCTATGGCTAAGATTTGTGAAACTGTATTGGCCGAGAATGCTGACTTAGGTATTGCTCTTGATGGTGATGGTGACCGTATCATGATGGTGAATCGTCATGGCCGTGTTATTGATGGCGATGAAATCCTCTATATTTTAGCTTGTGATGCGCAAAAACGTGGTGTGCTTCGCGGTGGTGTAGTTGGGACTTTGATGTCTAACCTAGGGTTAGATCTGGCACTTCAAGCGCTTAATATTCCGTTTGTGCGCTCTAAAGTGGGCGACCGCTATGTGATGGAGCTGTTAAAAGAGCATGACTGGCGTATTGGTGGTGAAAACTCAGGTCATATTTTAAACCTTGATCACGGTACAACGGGTGACGGTATCGTTGCCGGTATTTTAGTTCTTGCCGCTATGCAGCGTCAAAATGCCAGTTTGGAAGAGCTGACAGCAAATATCACCATGCTGCCACAAGTATTAGTTAATGTGCGTTTTGAGGGCGACAACGACCCATTAGCGTCTGAAATCGTTTTAGCGGCACAAGCTGAAGTGGAGCAAAAGCTTGGTGCTCGTGGTCGAGTGTTATTGCGTAAGTCAGGAACTGAGCCGTTACTGCGGGTAATGGTTGAAGGTGATGAGCAACAAGCGGTCACGGAATATGCTAACTATATTGCTGATGCTGTACGTAATTTAGTTTAGTAAAAGGTGGAATATTAAAGCCATCTGCTGGTGGCTGCGATTAAATTTACGGCAAAGCTGTCGTTAATTGTACGGGCAGCTTCTTGGTAGCGTAAAAAATACGCATACTCGCCGCGATTTTGAAAAATAACGACTTTAGGTATTGTAACTTAACAAGTGGTTCGCTATGATTCACGCCGCTTTCAAAGGAGACTGTAATGGCACTTAGACGTCCTATGGTGGCTGGTAATTGGAAAATGAACGGCAGTGCGCAATTGGCGCAAGAGCTTTTCAAAAAATTCGCTACCAAGCTCCAAGATGATTCAGCGGAAGTGGTATTGTGTCCACCTTCTATTTACTTAGAAAGTGTTCGACAGCTACTAGATGAAAACAAAGAAGCCTTAAATGGTTGTTTGGTCAGAATGGGTGCGCAGAATGTAAGTCAACATGACTTTGGCGCTTATACTGGTGAAATATCTGGTCAGATGTTAAAAGATTCAGGATGTCGATATGTTATTATCGGGCATTCAGAACGTCGCCGTATGTACGGAGAGACGAGTAATATAGTAGCAGAGAAATTTGCTGCAGCACAAAAACATGGTTTGACGCCAATATTATGTGTTGGTGAGTCAGGTCCCGCTCGTGAAGCAAGACGCACTTTTGAAGTGATTGCTGAAGAGTTAGATATCGTCATTGAAAAAAATGGCACCATGGCTTTTGATAACGCGATTATCGCCTATGAGCCATTATGGGCAGTAGGAACGGGTAAGAGCGCTACGCCAGAGCAGGCTCAAGAAGTTCATGCGTTTATTCGCAAACGCCTCTCTGAAGTATCTCCATTTATCGGAGAAAATATCAGGATTTTGTACGGTGGTAGCGTAACACCGAGTAATGCAGCAGACTTGTTTGCTCAACCTGATGTAGACGGTGGATTGATTGGCGGTGTAAGCCTCAATGCTACTGAATTCCTCAGTTTATGTACGATAGCGATGAGCGCATAATATGTATGAAGTTCTAATGGTTATATACTTGTTGGTTTCGATTGGTCTAGTTGGGCTTATCCTTATCCAGCAAGGTAAAGGTGCTGACATGGGTGCTTCGTTTGGCGCCGGTGCTTCAGGTACTTTGTTCGGTTCATCTGGTTCTGGTAACTTTTTGACTCGTTCAACTGCAATTTTGGCAGTCGCGTTTTTTGCATTAAGTCTTACTATCGGTAACTTAAGTGCAAATCACACTAAAGCTGAAGGTGCATGGGACGATTTAGGAAGTGACGCAGCGCAAGTTGTAGAGCAAGTTCAGCAAGAAGCTGAAAAGTCAGAAGATAAAATCCCTGACTAATTCATAAGATACTTTATGAATGGTATTAATCCTTAGTTGATTGGTACCGACTGTTAGATTGCTACCCCTCTCAATGTAGCAAACAAAAAGACAGTCAAATGTAACGATTTATGCGGATGTGGTGGAATTGGTAGACACGCCAGCTTGAGGGGCTGGTGAGCGAAAGCTCGTGGGGGTTCAAGTCCCCCCATCCGCACCAAATCTTTGAGTTCGTTAACGACGAACTTGAAGATAATAAAGTGCTTTAAACGTGCTTTATTATTGCAAGTGGAGAGAATTCTCAATATACTTGCACAAGTTGTCGCGGGGTGGAGCAGTATGGTAGCTCGTCGGGCTCATAACCCGAAGGTCGTCGGTTCAAATCCGGCCCCCGCAACCAGCTTCCCAGTAAGGAAATTTATTTCTATACTGTTACAGGTTCTGGATATTTCAACCTCGTCATTACGGGGTTTTTTGTTATCTGGAACTTATAAAACGGTCACTTTCTGTGACGTGTACTGGGGCTATTAGGCCCTTTTTTGTTTTTCTGGGGGTAACCTTGGCTACATTAGAACGCAAACTGGTAGAGATGCTCAAAGCGCCAGTTGAAGCATTAGGCCACAAGCTTTGGGGTTTGGAATATATTCAAGCAGGTAAGCATTCTATCTTGCGTCTATATATAGACAACGAAAAAGGCATCTTCATTGAAGATTGCGCCGAAGCAAGCCGCCAAGTCAGTGCTGTAATGGACGTTGAAGATCCAATTTCATCTGAGTACACATTAGAAGTTTCTTCTCCTGGTGTAGATAGACCTTTGTTTACTGCAGAGCAGTACCAGGCCTACATCGGTGAGACTGTAAAAGTACAATTAACGATGCCTGTAGCGGGCAGTCGTAATTTAAAAGGCACCGTTACTGGCGTTGAAGGGCAAATGCTTACTCTGTCAGTAGATGGGAACGAACTTATCGTTGCTTTGGATAATATCCGCAAAGGCAACGTAATCGCTAAGTTTTGATGAATTCAAGGTGAACGAGGCAAGATAATGAATAAAGAGATTCTGCTAGTCGCTGAGGCGGTTTCAAACGAAAAGGGTGTACCGCGCGAAAAGATTTTTGAAGCGCTGGAAATTGCACTAGCCACAGCAACCAAGAAAAAATACGAAGGTGACATTGAAGTTCGTGTCGCTATCGATCGTAAGACCGGTGCTTATGAAACTTTCCGTCGTTGGATGGTAGTTGAAGACCAGGGTGTACCATTAGAATTCCCTTTCCGTGAAATTACGCTAGAAGCTGCACAGTACGAAGAACCTGAAATAGAGCTTGGTGGCTATATTGAAGATGAAATTGACTCTGTTGCTTTTGACCGTATTACCACGCAAACGGCTAAGCAAGTGATCGTACAAAAAGTACGTGAAGCTGAACGCGCACAAATCGTTGATCAGTTCCGTGATCGCGAAGGTGAGCTGATTGTTGGTGTTGTTAAAAAGAGCAACCGCGAAAGTGTGGTTGTCGATCTTGGTAATAACGCTGACGGCGTATTGTTCAGAGAAGATTTGATTTCTCGTGAATCATTCCGCCCAGGTGACCGCGTTCGTGCATTGCTTTACTCTGTACGTCCAGAAGCGCGTGGCGCGCAGTTATTCTTAACACGTACTAAGCCAGATATGCTTATCGAGCTATTCCGTGTTGAAGTACCTGAAATTGCTGATGAGATGATTGAAATCATGGGCGCTGCCCGTGATCCAGGTTCTCGCGCTAAGATTGCCGTTAAGTCTAACGACCGTCGTATCGATCCTATCGGTGCGTGTGTTGGTATGCGTGGCGCACGTGTTCAAGCCGTATCTAACGAGCTTGGCGGTGAGCGTGTCGACATCGTGCTTTGGGACGATAACCCAGCACAGTACGTTATTAACTGTATGGCACCAGCTGATGTGGCATCAATCATCGTTGATGAAGATAACCACTCTATGGATATCGCTGTTGAAGCGGATAGCCTAGCGCAAGCTATCGGTCGTAATGGTCAAAATATTCGTCTAGCGACTCAACTTTCGGGTTGGGAACTAAACGTGATGACTGTTGCTGACATGAAAGCTAAGCATCAAGCTGAAAGTGCTAAAATTGTAAATTTATTCATTCAAGCATTAGAGGTTGATGAAGGGTTTGCACAAGTACTATCTGACGAAGGTTTCACTTCTTTAGAAGAGATTGCCTATGTACCAGCGTCAGAGTTACTAGAAATTGATGGATTTGACGAAGATATCGTTGAGTCATTAAGAGAGCGCGCAAAAGCGGCGATCTCTACTCGTGCACTTGCGACTGAGGAGGCACTTGACGGTGCTGAACCAAGTGAAGATCTTCTTGCACTAGAAGGTTTGGATAGACACTTGGCATTCGTAATGGCAAGCAAAGGCGTAATTACGCTTGAAGATTTAGCCGAACAAGGCATTGATGATTTGATCGAAATTGAAGAATTAACAGAAGAAAAAGCAGGCGAGCTAATTATGGCTGCCCGTAATATCTGTTGGTTTGGCGAAGAAGCATAAGTCGATCAGCAGAGGGGAGTTTTATATATGGCGGATACTACAGTAGACAAGCTAGCCCAGGAAGTTGGGAAAAGTACTGATCGTTTAGTCGAGCAGTTTTCTCAGGCTGGTATTAAGAAGTCGGCAAGTGATACGGTTTCTGAAACTGAAAAACAGCAGTTGCTTGATTTCCTTAAGAAGCAACACGGTGGCGATGCAGCCCCAACTAAAATGACATTACAACGCAAATCAGTTTCAACACTTAGTGTTGCTGGTAGTGGCGGACAGTCAAAAGACGTTAAAGTCGAAGTACGTAAAAAGCGTACCTTCGTAAAACGCGATGAAGCGGCTGAAGCAGAGCTAGCCGCAGCTAAAGCTGAAGAAGCTAAAGCTGCAGCAGAAGCTGAGTCGAAAGCAAAGGCAGAAGCTAAGGCGAAAGCCGACGCAGAAGCTAAAGCAAAAGTTGATGCTGAAGCTAAGGCGAAAGTAAAAGTGCAAACAGATAAACCAGTTCAAGAAAGTGCTGAAGAAAAAGCAGCAAAAGCAGAAGAAACTAAATTGCTAGCCGGTCAAGACGCAGTTGCGAAAGCGAAAGCTGACGAAGACGCAAAGGCTGCAGCAGAAGTTGCTCGTCGTTTAGCGGAAGAAAACGAGAAGCGTTGGGCTGATGAAGAAAAGGCCCGTAAAGAAGCTGAAAAGACAGGTGATCACCATGTGACCACGTCTACTGAAGCGCGTGCAGCTGAAGATACTGCTGATGCTAATGCTGAAAAGCGCGGTCGTCGCCCACGTAAGCCTTCTGCAAATGCGGGTAACAACACTAACACTAATGCAAACGCAGGTGCTAAGCCAAGCGGTAAAGGTAATAAGCGCGGTGGTAAAGATAACCGTCGTGATAGCCGTAATTCACGTAATTCTCGTAGCAACAACCGTAGCGTTGCTCCAGAGTCAATGGATCACGCATTCACTAAGCCTGTTGCAGTGGTTAAGACCGATGTAAGTATTGGTGAAACAGTATCTGTTTCTGAACTTGCTTCTAAGATGTCAATCAAAGCGACTGAGATCATTAAGCAGATGATGAAGATGGGATCAATGGTTACGATTAACCAAGTCCTAGATCAAGAAACTGCACAGCTTGTTGCTGAAGAGATGGGTCACAAGGTTGTTCTGACTCGTGAGAACGAGCTAGAGCATCAAGTGCTTGCAGATCGTAACGGCGATGTATTAGCTGAGACTCGTGCTCCAGTAGTCACTATCATGGGTCACGTGGATCATGGTAAGACTTCATTACTCGATTATATTCGTCGTGCTAAAGTGGCATCAGGTGAAGCGGGTGGTATTACTCAGCACATTGGTGCATACCACGTTGAAACAGAAAATGGCATGATCACCTTCCTGGATACTCCAGGCCACGCAGCGTTTACCGCTATGCGTGCTCGTGGTGCTAAGGCTACTGATATTGTTATCTTGGTGGTTGCTGCTGATGACGGCGTTATGCCACAGACTATTGAAGCTATCCAGCACGCGAAAGCGGGCGGCGTACCTTTAATCGTTGCAGTTAACAAGATGGATAAGCCAGAAGCTGATCCTGATCGTGTAAAGTCAGAGCTTTCTCAGCATGGCGTTATGTCTGAAGATTGGGGCGGAAACAACATGTTTGTTCACCTTTCAGCTAAGACAGGCGCTGGTGTGGATGAGCTATTAGAAGGCATTCTTCTAGAAGCTGAAGTACTTGAGCTTAAAGCTATCAAAGAAGGCATGGCTTCTGGCGTTGTTGTTGAATCTAAGCTTGATAAAGGCCGTGGTCCAGTTGCAACCGTACTTGTACAAGAAGGTACCCTGAAGCAGGGTGATATCGTTTTATGTGGTCTTGAGTACGGTAAAGTTCGTGCTATGAGAGACGAAAACGGTAATACAATTACTGAAGCGGGTCCATCTATTCCTGTAGAGATCTTAGGTCTTTCAGGTGTGCCATCTGCCGGTGATGAAGCAACGGTTGTACGCGATGAGCGTAAAGCGCGAGAAGTTGCACTATATCGTCAAGGTAAGTTCCGTGACGTTAAGTTGGCTCGTCAGCAAAAGTCTAAGCTTGAGAACATGTTTGCTAACATGACTGAAGGCGAAGTTGAAGAGTTGAACATCGTGCTTAAGGCTGATGTTCAAGGTTCATTAGAAGCTATTTGTGATTCATTAAACGCTCTATCAACTGACGAAGTTAAAGTTAATATCATCGCACGTGGTGTGGGTGGATTAACTGAGACCGATGCAACACTTGCTGCAGCATCTAACGCGATTATGGTTGGCTTTAACGTTCGTGCTGATGCACAAGCGCGTAAAGTTATCGATAGCGAAAGTGTTGATCTACGCTACTACAGCATCATCTATCAATTGATTGATGAAGTTCGTGATGCGATGAGTGGTCTACTTGCTCCTGAGTTTAGACAAGAGATTATTGGTCTTGCTGAAGTTCGCGACGTATTTAAGTCTCCTAAGATCGGCGCAATTGCGGGTTGTATGGTAACTGAAGGTACGATCAAGCGTAGCGCTCCAATCCGTGTTCTTCGTGATAACATCGTTATCTACGAAGGCGAACTTGAATCACTACGTCGCTTTAAAGATGACGTTAGCGACGTTCGTAACGGTATGGAATGTGGTATCGGTGTGAAGAACTATAATGACGTCAGAGTTGGCGATCAGATTGAAGTCTTCGAGACCGTTGAGATAGCACGCACCTTGTAATCTATCTTATTACTTATAAGGGCGGCGTTAGCCGCCCTTACTATTTATGGCAAATATATTATGGCAAAAGAATTTAGTCGTACACGTCGTATCGCACAGCAGCTTCAACAAGAGCTTGCACAGGTGCTACAACGTGATATGAAAGACCCTCGTATTGGGTTTGTGACGGTTAATGATGTCGATGTTACTCGCGATCTAAACTATGCAAAAGTGTATGTTACTTTTTATGAAGAAGATGAAAGTCTTGTTCAAAAGAAAGTCGAAGCACTCGATGCTGCAGCAGGCTACATCCGCTCACTCGTTGCTGGTCGTATGAAGTTACGCGTTATGCCTGAGCTTCGTTTTATCTATGACAGTTCACTGGTTGAAGGTATGCGCATGTCTAACCTAGTTAGCCGTGTTATTAGCAATGATGAAGCCAAACAGAAGCAGCACGGCGTAGAAACTGATGCTGCTGAAGATGAATCTAAGGATGAGGGCGATAAGTAATGGCACGTCGTTCTCGCGGCCGTTTTATCGACGGTATTGTACTGTTAGATAAAGACACCGGTATGAGCTCTAACTTTGCCTTACAAAGAGTTAAACGCTTTTTTAATGCAAATAAAGCAGGTCATACAGGCGCTCTGGATCCGCTAGCTACGGGTATGTTACCTATTTGCTTAGGTGAGGCGACTAAGTTCTCGCAGCACTTACTTGACGCCGATAAGCGTTATTTAGTGACCGCCAAACTGGGTCAGCGCACAGACACCAGTGACTCTGATGGTGAAATTGTTCAAACAAGAGAAGTTAACTTCACTCAAGAGCAGTTAGATACTGCTTTAGAACATTTTCGCGGCAAGACGATGCAAATTCCTTCGATGTACTCAGCGCTTAAATATCAAGGCCAGCCTTTATATAAATACGCGCGTGAAGGCATCGAAATACCACGCGAAGCCCGCCCAATCAATGTATTTGAGCTTAACTTTATTAGCCTTGAAGGCGATGAGTTAACTTTAGATATCCATTGCTCTAAGGGCACTTACATCCGCACTATCACCGATGATTTAGGCGAGATGTTAGGCTGTGGGGCTCATGTTATCATGTTGCGCCGTACCCAAGTTGCAGGTTACCCATACGATAAGATGGTGTCACTAAAGCAACTTGAAGAGCTAGTGACTAAAGCCGAAGAAGAGTCTTTGACGCTATCTGAGGTGTTAGATCCACTATTGTTACCCATGGATACTGCGGTAAGTGCTTTTAAAGAGGTGAATGTCTCTGATGAACTGGCCACGTATTTAATGAATGGTAACCCTGTGCAAGTCTCTAATTTACCTGTCGATGAGTTAGTCCGTATCACTATCGGTGATTCGCATCAGTTTGTCGGTATTGGGCAAATGAATGATGATGGCCAGCTTGCTCCTAAGCGGCTCATCGTATTAAGAGAGCCCCAAGTCTAATTGAAGACATATTCTTAGATTAGACTTGCTACCTAAAGTCTAAATGGGTAGAATGGCGCGCCCCTTTGGCTGAGTTAGTGATCGGCTAAAGATTTTTTAATGTAATATTTTGGAGATAGAAATGTCACTAAGTGTTGAAGCTAAAGCTCAAATCCTAGCTGAATTCGGTCGTTGTGAAAATGATACTGGTTCTTCTGAAGTTCAAGTTGCTCTGCTAACTGCGCAGATCAACCACCTACAAGGTCACTTCAAAGAGCACATCCACGATCACCATTCTCGTCGTGGTCTACTACGTATGGTTAGCACACGTCGTAAACTTCTTGCATACCTAAAGCGTACTGAAAACGTTCGCTACCAGGAACTAATCAAGAAGTTAGGTCTACGTCGTTAATTTTAACGTCTGATCTATTAAAAGGAGGCTAAGCCTCCTTTTTTTGTGCCTGTATTTTAACGTTTTTGATGTTAATGCCGTTACTAGGGGCATAAGTCATTCAACAGTTAACAGTTAACATAGTGATTCGTTGCTAATCATTTACCAAGAGTGTTCTGATTATTTAATTAAATGACACATAGCTTAGTGTGTGGATAGTTAGCTAATCGTTTTTATCTCTGAATGCTTGCCCGCTATGTACTTCGCCTCAAACTCTGCTATTGGCAACGGCTTGCTGAAGTAAAATCCTTGGCCTATTTGGCAGCCACGTTCCTGTAACCACTGCAGCTGTTGCTCGTTTTCTATCCCTTCGGCAACAATGTTTAGATTAAGCTGTTTTCCAAGCATTAGGATAGTAGAGGCGATAGCACTTTCTTCTGGTAGGTCTGACACAAAGCAGCGATCAATTTTCATGGTGGTGATCGGTAGACGACGCAAATATGACAGTGAAGAGTAGCCTGTGCCGAAGTCGTCAACGGCAATACCAAAACCAGCGGTTTTGAGTTGTTGTAACTTAGTGATTGCAGACTCAATATCGTCCATTAGCGATGTTTCAGTGATCTCTATTTCTAATAACTCTGGTGCAACTTGATATCGTAGTGAAGCTTGTTTTATATCAGGCACCAAACTAGCATCTTGGAATTGCAGAGAAGAAACATTAATCGCGATTGGTAGTGAAAAATTGTAACGGATTTGCCAATCTCGAATCGTTTTACAGCTTTGCTCTATTACCCATCGTCCGATTGGAATAATAATACCAGTATCTTCTGCGACCGGTATAAAAGAAATAGGGCTAATTAAGTGCCCGTCTCTCTTCCAGCGAATTAGCGCTTCGCAGCCAATGACTAGGCCGGTTTTGATATCAAGTTTAGGTTGGAAATGCAGCAGGAATTCATCGTTTTTAAGGGCGTCGTGTAATGATGCTTCTGTGCGCAGTCTAACAGCGGCTCGTTCGGTCATTTGAGGTTTAAAGAAGGCCCATTGATTGGAGCCCGCCGCTTTTGCGCTATACATAGCGATATCTGCATGGCGGATTAAATCATCAGCCCGCAATCCATCATCTGGATAAATTGCGATCCCGACGGATGCGGCAGGATGCACTGTATGTTCGTTTAGCTGCATAGGTGTGTTGAGTTGATTTAGCAGCTTGTCGACAAACTCAGCAGCTTGGTTTGGTGACTCTAAGCCATCAGCGAGTACAACAAACTCATCCCCGCCTAATCTTGCAACAGTACCCATTTGGCCGACGGCTAATTCAAGATTACGCGCAACCCGGACTAAAAACTGATCACCGATTTCATGTCCTAATGAATCGTTTACATTTTTAAATCGGTCTAAATCGATAAATAATAGTACAAATTGAGATTGCTGTTGTTTGGTTCTTTGGATGGTTACCGCGATGGTTTCTAACAGTAAAGTACGGTTCGGCAGCCCTGTTAAGGGATCTCTGGTCGCCATTTTTCGTAACTTATTTTGGGTATTATCAAATTGAATTAGAATTTGGTTTAGTTTTGAGGTTACCAGCCCAAGCTCGTCATTATTGTGAGACCGCGTGGTTGGGAGCAAGTTATTAGCAGGCGATTCTGGGTCTATGTTATCAATAGCTTCACTGATCTGCGCGATAGGTTGGGTTAAGAAACGATGAAATACCAAGGATAAAACTAGCGTTAATAAGAATGCTCTCGCCAGCGTTGCCCAAAGGCTAAATCTAAGGGTTGAAAATAGCGAGCTAGTGAGCTCTTGGGTGTCATAAAAGACCGTTAACATTCCAATCTGTTCTTCGTTGCCGTTATTATCGACATAAAAAGGTCTATATAAAGAGCGAGATATTTCTTTAAGATCACCAAATAATTCAGTGCTAACGTCAGTATAGAATTGGGCACTATCTGCTGGCAAACCGTTGTTCACTGAAACAAATTGACTGCCATCTTCTAACGCCAGTACGGCGGAGCCAACATGTTCGACTTTTAAAACCCCTTGTATCGTTTGTGCTGCTAACACGTCATCTAATGCCCAAATTGCATTTGTTGCAGGCTGTTCGACAGAGTCGAGTAGTTCACGCTGGGTTTCGGTCAGCTCTTGGCGAGCATCGACAACGAGTAGCAAAATTTCAATAAGAAAGATAGCAACTGCAAAAAAAAGCGTTGCCGATACGACCAAAATAGTCTGTTTCCATGTGAGGGATTTGAAACGCTCCTTCATCAATTCTCATCCTTTATATCAATGGTTTATATTATCTTTTTTGATGGTTTACTCGGTATGACTCAAGTGTCATTTGACTGATTGAACCACTTTAGAGAAAAGATTCCGCTTTGTCATTAATCTATTCTCTTTATCTATTGAATAAACATGAAGTATACTTACGCGCGTAATTAAGGTAATTAAATATTAAGGAATGGTTCACGTGAATCCAATCGTAAAGAGTTTTGAATATGGTCAGCACACAGTCACATTAGAGACTGGGGTTATCGCGCGTCAAGCAGATGCAGCTGTTTTGGCAAGTATGGGTGATACAACAGTTTTAGTAACTGTTGTTGGCAAGAAGTTTGAAGAGCCAGGCCGTGACTTTTTCCCGCTAACCGTTAATTACCAGGAAAAAACATACGCAGCCGGTAAGATCCCTGGTGGATTCTTTAAGCGCGAAGGTCGTCCATCTGAAGGTGAAACGCTGACTGCACGTCTTATTGACCGTCCAATCCGTCCACTATTCCCGAACGGCTTCAAAAACGAAGTTCAGGTTATCATTACTGTTGTTTCTGTTGATCCAGAAATCAGCCCAGAAGTTATCTCTATGATTGGTACTTCTGCAGCATTGTCTATCTCTGGTATTCCATTTAATGGCCCACTAGGTTCAGCTCGTGTTGGCTATGTAAACGGCGAATACATTTTAAACCCAACTGTATCTCAGTTAGCTGACAGCCAGCTTGAGCTTTCTGTTGCTGGTACTGACAGTGCAGTATTAATGGTTGAATCAGAAGCAAGCGCACTACCTGAAGAAGTCATGTTAGGCGCAGTTGTTTATGGTCACGATCAGCAGCAAGTGGTTATTCAAGCAATTAAAGAGCTACAAGCTGAAGTTAATAAGCCTGTATGGGAATGGTCTGCACCTGTGCAAGACGAAACGCTTGTTGCTAAGATCAAAGATTTGGCTGAAGCTGGTCTTACTGAAGCTTACCAAATTGAAGTTAAGCAAGATCGTTACGCTCAAGTTGGTGTAGTTAAGAATGCAGCTAAAGAAGCATTGTTAGCTGAAACCCCAGATGCTAATACACGTGAAATCGACGGTCTTCTTGCAAGCTTAGAAAAGAAAGTGGTTCGTGGCCGTATTATCTCTGGTCAACCACGTATCGATGGTCGTGAGCCTGATATGGTTCGTGCACTTAACGTTATGGCTGGTGTACTTCCACGTACTCACGGTAGCTCACTATTCACTCGTGGTGAAACTCAGGCGCTAGTAACTTGTACTCTTGGTACAGAGCGTGATGCACAGAAGATTGATAGCATCATGGGCGAGTACACTAACCGCTTTATGCTTCACTACAACTTCCCTCCATACTCTGTTGGTGAAACAGGCATGGTTGGTTCTCCTAAGCGTCGTGAAATTGGTCACGGTAAGCTAGCATGGCGTGGTATTAACGCGGTTATGCCTTCGGCTGAAGAATTCCCATACAGCGTTCGTATCGTATCTGAAATCACTGAATCTAACGGTTCAAGCTCTATGGCGTCAGTTTGTGGTACTTCACTTGCTCTTATGGATGCAGGTGTACCAATTAAGACTTCTGTTGCGGGTATCGCAATGGGTCTAGTTAAAGAAGGTGACGATTTCGTTGTTCTTTCTGACATCCTAGGTGATGAAGATCATCTTGGTGACATGGACTTTAAAGTTGCGGGTACTCGCGACGGTATTACTGCTCTGCAGATGGATATCAAGATCGAAGGTATCACTAAAGAGATCATGCAGATTGCTCTTAAGCAAGCCTACGGCGCACGTGTTCATATCCTAAACGTAATGGACCAGGCTATCTCTGGCCACCGTGGTGATATTTCTGAGCATGCTCCACGTATCACAACTATCAAGATCAACCCTGAGAAAATTCGTGATGTTATCGGTAAAGGTGGTGCAACAATTCGTGCACTTACTGAAGAAACCGGTACAACTATCGAACTTGATGACGATGGTACAGTGAAGATTGCTTCTTCAAATGGCGATGCAACTAAAGAAGCTATCCGTCGTATTGAAGAGATCACTGCAGAAGTTGAAGTAGGCACTGTATACAACGGTAAAGTTGTTCGTATCGTAGACTTCGGTGCATTCGTAACCATTCTTCCTGGTAAAGATGGTCTAGTACACATTTCTCAAATCGCTGAAGAGCGTGTTGCGAACGTGTCTGACTACCTAGAAGTGGGTCAAGAAGTTAAAGTTAAAGTGATGGAAGTTGACCGCCAAGGCCGTGTACGTCTTTCTATGAAAGAAGCTACACCTAAAGCCGAAGCGCCAGCTGCTGAATAAGCACTAGCACTTTGAATTAAAAGGAGGCCAATGGCCTCCTTTTTTGTACCTGTCACAAATTATTTTGATGACATTAGCATCACAAATTGGATTATTTTTAAATCCCTGATAGCAGTCGTGAATAGGGGTTGCTATGATTGGAGCTATTGGCGAACTCAAAAGGTTAAATGGATGAATCAAAAGATGCGAACTGCCGTAGTCGTGGCTATGGCGAGCGTGAGTATGCTGTTGACAGGATGTGTATCGACTCAGTCTGAAAGCAAACAACAAGCTTCGATTAAAGTCGCGCCAGTTTCTCCTGACTATAAATTAGAAATAACCTTAGCAAAATTGAATGAGATTTTGGCATCCGTTGAGCTAACGCCTGAACAACGGGCTCGATTTCATTATGATCGCGGTGTTATCTATGATCGCGTCGGTCTGCGTATTCTAAGCCGTATTGATTTTCATCAAGCGCTCAAACTACAACCTAATCTTGCCGACGCCTACAATTTTCTTGGTATTTACTACACTCAAGAAAGTGAATTTGAAAGTGCATATGAAGCATTTGACGCCGTTTTAGAGTTGTCTCCTAATTATGATTATGCTTACCTTAATAGAGGGATTTCTCTTTATTATGGTGAAAGGATGAATCTCGCAGTCTCTGATATGAGTGACTTTTATGTTCGTAACCCATCAGATGGCTATCGAGTATTATGGTTATACTTAGCCGAACGTGAAGTGGATGAACTCGCTGCTCAAACTCAATTAGTGAATAATCGCGCTAAGCTGCAAACTAATGCTTGGGCAACAGCCCTAGTCGATTATTATTTAGGTCAAAAGAGTAAAGAGCAGATCTTTAGCTTGGCAAAAGAGGGGTTAAAACACCCTAATGAATATGCTGAGCGTCTTTGTGAAGCGTATTTTTATATGGCAAAAATAGCGCAGAAACGTGGCGATAACGTTGAAGCCGCAAATTACTTTCGCTTAGCACTAGCCACGAATATCTATGATTTTGTAGAACATAGATACGCTAGACTTGAGCTTGCTAGAACAAACGAAATATTAAAGGCGGCGGCAAATTAAGCGTCGCCGACCAATAAAGAGCCTCCTTAGGGAGGCTTTTTTGTAGGTATTTATTTACAAATCATCCCCATACTGATTTTACTCTTTAGTTTGGTAGCCAAAATATAGGTGAACGGCTATAATTGCGGCCTTTGTGCACTCCCAGAATTACAGGTAAACATGTCAGGCTATAAAGTTGAGGTCGACAAACGTCGCACTTTCGCCATCATCTCTCACCCAGATGCGGGTAAAACCACCATTACTGAAAAGGTTCTTTTATTCGGAAACGCGTTACAAAAAGCGGGTACCGTTAAAGGCAAAAAATCAGGTCAGCATGCTAAGTCTGACTGGATGGAGATGGAAAAAGATCGCGGGATCTCAATTACTACGTCTGTAATGCAGTTTCCTTACCAAGATGCCCTCGTTAACCTACTCGATACGCCTGGTCACGAAGACTTCTCTGAAGATACCTACCGTACATTAACTGCGGTTGACTCATGCCTGATGGTTATCGACTCTGCCAAGGGTGTAGAGCAGCGGACCATTAAGTTAATGGAAGTAACACGTCTGCGTGATACGCCGATTGTAACCTTCATGAACAAGCTTGATCGTGATATTCGTGACCCAATCGAATTGATGGATGAAGTGGAGGAGGTGCTTAACATTAAGTGTGCGCCGATCACTTGGCCTATTGGTTCAGGTAAAGAGTTTAAAGGTGTTTACCACATATTACGTGATGAAGTGATCCTGTATCAAGGTGGCATGGGGCACACCATACAAGATTCACGTGTAATAAAAGGACTCGATAACCCAGAGCTTGATGAAGCAATTGGCAGCTACGCTGCAGAAATTCGCGATGAGATGGAATTGGTTGTTGGCGCTTCGCATGAATTTGATCTCGAGCAGTTTTTAAAAGGTGAATTGACGCCTGTTTACTTCGGTACTGCGTTAGGTAACTTTGGTGTTGACCACATTCTTGACGGTATTGTCGAGTGGGCGCCAACCCCTCAACCGCGTGAAACAGAAGTTCGCAATGTGCAGCCTGAAGAAGAAAAATTCAGTGGTTTCGTGTTTAAGATCCAAGCAAACATGGACCCTAAGCATCGTGACCGTGTGGCATTTATGCGAGTGTGTTCGGGGCGTTATGAGCAAGGCATGAAAATGCACCACGTTCGTCTAGGTAAAGATGTAAACGTGAGTGATGCGTTAACCTTTATGGCTGGCGATCGTAACCGCGCTGAAGTTGCTTACCCCGGTGATATTATTGGTTTGCATAACCATGGCACCATTCGAATTGGTGACACCTTTACCCAAGGTGAAAAGCTTCGTTTTACTGGTGTACCCAACTTTGCGCCAGAAATGTTCCGTCGTATTCGCCTAAGAGATCCATTAAAGCAAAAGCAATTGCTTAAAGGTCTGGTACAGCTTTCTGAAGAAGGTGCGGTACAGGTATTTAGACCATTAGACACTAACGACTTGATTGTAGGCGCCGTGGGTGTACTACAGTTTGAGGTTGTTGTTGGACGTTTAAAGACTGAATATAAAGTTGAAGCGATTTACGAAGCTATCAGTGTTGCGACTGCGCGTTGGGTGTATTGTAGCGATCACAAGAAACTGGATGAGTTCAAGCGTAAGTGCAGTATGAACTTAGCATTAGATGGCGGTGATAACTTAACTTATATTGCACCGACTATGGTTAACCTAAATCTTTCGATGGAACGTTATCCTGATATTGAGTTTGCTAAGACTCGCGAAAACTAAAAACCGGTACTGGCTTTTATATCGCAGCTTTCTATTGAACCCCAAGCCAATGCTTGGGGTTTTGTTTTTTGCCGCTATAGTTGCTGATGTTGTTTGCAGGGGAATAGAGAGACGATGGCGTATTATGCTCAGTAGCTTAGCTTACAAGGTGATTAACTCTCGCTAACAACATATTATTAGTGGGGTTGCTTGTGTTGAGAAGCTAGTATGCAGTAAGTACAGTTAAAGCCAAATAGGAATTAATGATGCGATATGTAAAGCGGTTATGGCAGAAGTATATTCAATGGTGTGATCAAATGGGCTTAACTGCGGACAATCGTCGATGTTGTGCACCGCACTTAACTGAGCCTGAGCTGACTGCCCCTAAGAGTCGTCTTTCTACTAAGCGCCCTTCAAATAAAGTCTTGTCAACGACGGACACGAATACAGATAAACGCAATACAGATAAACGTAATAAGGTCGGCGACGAATGTGAGTTAACTGATAGCACTGGCAATATAAAGTAATGGCAACCATAACCAGCCAAGGAAAACGGATGATTGATAGCCACGCTCATATTGACTTTCCGGAGTTTGATTGCGATAGAGCTGTGCTATTTGATGATATGCAAGCCGCAGGTATTGAGACTGTTGTGATCCCTGGTGTTTCGTCTGAGCGATGGGGGCGGCAAATTGAAGTCGCTAAGCAATACAACTGTTTATATAGTTTGGGGATCCATCCATGGTATTGCGAAAGTACAACAGATAAAGATATTACTGACTTAAGAACATTACTTACACAGTATAAAGATGACTCAAAATTAGTTGCCGTCGGAGAATGTGGCCTAGATAAGTTACATAAAAGTCATTTCATTACACAAATGACGCTTTTTAAAGCTCAAATCGGTTTAGCAAAAGAGTTCGATTTACCGCTGATTATGCATGCGGTACGGGCGCATGATGAAATGATAAAATGCCTTAAACATGAGATGCCTAATAGAAAAGGGGTGATTCATGGTTTCTATGGTAGTCCACAGCTTGCTATGCAATACGTTAACTTGGGTTACAAACTAGGCATTGGTGGTTTGTTGCTCAATGAAAATGCACCAAAGTTGCAACACACTGTTGCTCAGTTGCCGCTGGAGTCATTCGTTTTGGAAACAGATTCACCTGCAATGGCCCCTAAAAGTAGTCAAAACACTCGAAATACCCCGCTAATTTTGCCTAAAATCATTCAAAAAATGGCTGAGTTACAAAAAAAGTCAGCCGTTCTAATTTCAGAACAGATGTTTTATAACGTCACGCAACTCTTTGACCTTTAGTTTTTTTCTTTATAAACAGATGTCTGTCGCACCGAAAATTCCAACGAAATCATTGAAATGAAACCTCAAAAACTTGATCAATACGACGCTTTTACCGACGTGGTCGGGTATAATCGGGGTCGTAAAAAAAGGTTGGTTAACAACATAATTAAAAAGTATTAACAATAGGGTGATGGTTAATGGATATTTTAATGAGTTTAGTAGGGGTGGTCACCTTACTAGCGATAGCGTTCGCGCTATCAAATAACAGAAAAGCAGTTAACAAGCGTACCGTTTTCGGTGCATTAGCAATCCAGGCCGCTTTCGGTGGTTTTGTATTGTATGTTCCAGTCGGTAAAGACATTCTGCAAGGAATGTCAGATGCAGTATCTAGTGTTATTGGATACGCTCAAAGTGGTATTGGTTTCTTATTCGGTGATTTAGCTAACTTCAAAGTTGGTTTTATTTTTGCCATTAACGTACTACCAATCATCGTTTTCTTCTCTTCTTTAATTGCAGTTCTTTACTACTTAGGCGTTATGCAGTGGATCATCCGTATTATCGGTGGTGCGCTACAAAAAGCATTGGGCACAAGTCGTACAGAGTCTATGTCAGCAACTGCTAACATCTTCGTTGGTCAAACTGAAGCGCCTCTAGTTGTTCGTCCGTTTATTGCGACAATGACTAACTCTGAGCTATTCGCTGTTATGGTGGGTGGTCTTGCATCAATCGCTGGTTCAGTAATGGCTGGTTATGCGCAGATGGGTGTACCTATTGAATATCTAGTTGCCGCTTCATTCATGGCAGCACCAGCAGGTCTATTAATGGCTAAGCTGATGCACCCTGAAACTGAAGAAGCAAAGAACGACATGAGCGACTTACCAGAAGATCCTGATAAGCCAGCTAACGTTCTTGATGCAGCAGCAGCGGGTGCTTCATCTGGTATGCACTTAGCACTTAACGTTGGTGCAATGCTTCTAGCATTCGTTGGCTTGATTGCTATGGTTAACGGCATCATTGGTGGTATCGGCGGATGGTTCGGTTTGGAAAATCTAACACTAGAATTAATTCTAGGTTATATCTTCATGCCGCTAGCATTCCTTATCGGTGTACCTTGGAACGAAGCACTTGTTGCTGGTTCTTTCATCGGTCAGAAGATTGTCATTAACGAATTTGTTGCTTACCTAAACTTTGCTCCATACCTAAAAGACTTAGCTGACGGCGGTATGGTTGTTGCTGAGACTGGTGTAGCAATGTCAGACCGTACTAAAGCGATTATCTCTTTCGCTCTATGTGGTTTCGCTAACCTATCTTCAATTGCGATTCTACTTGGTGGTCTAGGTTCAATGGCTCCGACTCGTCGCCATGATCTTGCTAAGCTTGGTATCCGTGCGGTTATCGCAGGTTCTCTAGCTAACTTAATGAGCGCAACACTCGCTGGTTTATTCTTAGCGTTGTAAGCCTCTATTAGGCTGGGCATTCATTGCTCAGCCTAAGCGCTATCCACCTTTTGGGTAGCGCTATATTAAATCAATCGTTTTCCAAACTAAGTGTTCTTTGAAATGATCAATAACTAGGGTTAGGGATTATTTCGACTTAAATAAGACAATAATAGTGATTAGGTAGCATTTTCGGCCTTAAAATCACAAGGTTGTTCGAATGTTAAAACTTAGTGTTCGCATTTTTACATTAATCATGTTGATGTTTGACGTAAATAAAGTAGAATGCGCGCCATAAAAAAGAAACGCTGACTCTTCAATAAAGAAGCGCGGCAAACCATAAATAAAAATGGGGTTGATGATGAAAAACGTTAAAACTTTAGCACTAGCTGCTACTGCTGTTGCCGCTACTTTTGCTGCACCTACTTTCGCTGCTGACCGCGGTGATGATATCCATGCTGGTGATTACAGCTGGATGCAGTTTAACTACATGTATGCTCTTGAAGAGCTACCTCGTTCTCCAGATGCACCAAGTGGTCACGACTACCTAGAGATGGAATTCGGTGGTCGTTCAGGCATTTTTGACCTATACGGTTATGTTGACGTGTTTAACCCTTCTGAGCGTGACTCAAGTGATAAAACCGGCAAAGCAAAAATGTTCATGAAGTTTGCGCCACGTATCTCGCTAGATGCATTGACTGGTTGGGATTTATCAGTTGGCCCAATCAAAGAGGTTTATATCTCTACTCTGTTTAACTGGGGTGGTGGTTATGATCAAAATCCAGCTTTTGGTTACGTAAATAACTCTTTCTGGGGTGTTGGTGCCGATGTTGAAGTACCTTGGTTAGGCAAGACTGGTATGAACCTATACGGCCTTTATGACCTAAACGCTAAAGAGTGGAACGGTTACCAATTCTCTGCGAACTGGTTCAAGCCTTTCATCAACTTTGATAACGGTTCATTTGTTTCTTTCCAGGGTTATGTTGATTACCAGTTCGGTGCTGACAACGAATACCGTGGTAACTCACAAGCTACTTCTGGTGGCGCAGCATTCTTTGGTCTTTACTGGCATTCAGAGCAATTCGCACTGGGTTACGGTCTAAAAGCTTATAACGATATTTACTTGATCAAAGATTCTGATGCTTTTGAATCTTCTGGTGTAAGCCACTATTTCTCAGCTACTTACAAGTTCTAAGCATCGCTTAAAGCGTTGGCTTAAAACTGTGTAAATAGACGACAGAGCCGCGAGTTTCGCGGCTCTATCTTACAGCTCAAACATAACCCTTTAACCGCTCAACTTTTATTTAAACTTACGCTAATATTTTCATGTAAACAGGTTAATTTTTACTTAAGCATCAGCTATATTAACTATGCTCATTTTTAAGAGAGTATAAATACAGTTTGTTTATGTAAGCATTAACGACTCATCACAAAATAAGATGAGCAGTCTATTGTTAGTTAGATAAGATTTACTACGCGCTAAAATGGATTTTTCGCGGAAAGGCAGAAATAAGTAGTTTCAATTTCCCTTCCCGGTCTTCATGGATTCAAGTCGTGACACTAGTGTCAGGATGGTTGCGCTCAATTGAGTTTACAACGTTGGATACCTGAATAGTATTTTGATGTTAAGCGTTAAATGATGCTTAACATGTAATTCGGTAATGCCCGAAGGCCCGGCCCATAACAATAATCAAAATAAGCCAGTTCAAGGCATCGCCGTGCGATAATTTTCTGTTTTAAATTAATTATTTGAATCTTTCTCGGAGAGCTATTATGAGCGACTTAAAAAAAGCAGCACAACAAGCCATTAGTTTAATGGATCTTACAACGCTTAATGACGATGATACCGATCAAAAAGTCATCGACCTTTGTCATAAAGCTAAGACGCCTGCTGGCGACACTGCTGCTATCTGTATTTACCCTCGCTTTATTCCTATTGCGCGTAAAACACTAAATGAAATTGATGGCGATGATATCAAGATCGCAACAGTGACTAACTTCCCACACGGTAACGACGATATCGCTATCGCAGTACTAGAGACTCGCGCAGCTGTTGCATATGGCGCCGACGAAGTAGACGTAGTATTTCCATACCGCGCACTAATGGCTGGTAACGAGACGGTCGGTTTCGAGCTAGTTAAAGCTTGTAAAGAAGCTTGTGGCGAAGACGCTATCCTTAAAGTAATCATCGAGTCAGGCGTGTTAGCCGATCCAGCCCTTATCCGTAAAGCATCTGAGTTATCTATCGATGCTGGTGCTGACTTTATCAAGACATCGACGGGTAAAGTTGCGGTTAACGCAACACTCGAAGCGGCTGAGATCATGATGACTGTGATCAGCGAAAAGAACCCAAAAGTTGGCTTTAAGCCTGCTGGCGGCGTAAAAGATGCCGAAGCTGCAGCTGAGTTTTTAGGTGTTGCAGCGCGTCTTCTAGGTGATGATTGGGCAACTCCAGCGACATTCCGTTTTGGCGCTTCAAGCCTTTTGACTAACTTGCTGCATACGCTTGAGCTAGGTGATGCACCAAAAGGCGCACAAGGTTACTAATCTTTACTGATTAAGCTTGTTGTTAAGTGTGATCTAAATCTAATTAGGGGTATCAAAAGTTCGTTAGTATGTAACAATATTACGGCTTTTGATTCACTTTAGCGGAATGCTAACTGAAAAATCGTTTTATTAGAAATTCAGTTACACTCTTGGAGGTAGTACATGTTTTTAGCTCAAGAAATTATTCGTAAAAAACGTAATGCTGAGGCTCTTTCGACTGAAGAGATCCAATTCTTCGTCAAGGGTATCACCAACAATACTGTTTCAGAAGGTCAGATCGCAGCCTTTGGCATGGCGGTTTATTTCAATGACATGAACATGGATGAACGTATTGCGTTAACAACAGCGATGCGTGATTCAGGCACAGTGCTAAACTGGCAGTCACTTGACCTTAATGGCCCTATTATCGATAAGCACTCAACTGGCGGTGTGGGGGATGTCATTAGTTTGATGTTAGGCCCAATGGCTGCTGCGTGTGGTGGTTATGTACCGATGATCTCTGGTCGTGGCCTTGGTCATACTGGTGGTACGCTCGATAAGTTTGATGCTATTCCCGGTTATAACACTGAACCTGATAGTGCTCTTTTCCGTAAAGTCGTAAAAGAAGCGGGCGTGGCTATTATTGGTCAAACTGGCGATCTTGTTCCTGCTGATAAGCGTTTCTATTCTATTCGAGATAATACCGCCACAGTTGAATCTATCTCGCTAATCACAGCTTCTATTTTGTCTAAAAAGCTTGCCGCTGGTCTTGATGCTTTAGCGATGGACGTCAAGGTAGGCAGTGGCGCATTTATGCCGACCTATGAAGCATCGGAAGAGCTAGCGCGTAGCATTACCGCAGTCGCAAATGGTGCAGGTACCAAGACCACGGCATTACTAACCGATATGAACCAAGTATTGGCATCATGTGCGGGTAATGCGGTTGAGGTCAAAGAAGCGGTCGACTTTATGACAGGTGCTTATCGCAACCCTCGTCTTTATGAAGTCACTATGGGGCTTTGCGCTGAAATGCTGGTCTTAGGTGGCCTTGCGAGTAACGAGGCTGAGGCGCGCATTAAGTTGAATGCAGTGCTGGATAACGGTAAGGCTGCAGAGATTTTCGGTCGTATGGTTTCAGGCCTAGGTGGTCCAACTGATTTCGTCGAGAACTACAGTAAATACCTACCTGACGCACAAATTATTCGTCCAGTTTATGCGGACAAAGCCGGTTTTGCATCGGCAATGGACACCCGTGAACTCGGACTTGCAGTCGTTACCTTAGGTGGCGGCCGCCGTAAGCCTGGCGATACTCTCGATTACAGCGTAGGACTTTCTAAAGTGTGCGCGTTAGGTGATGAGATTAACGCTGATAAACCGATTGCATTTATTCATGCCCAATCTGAAAACGCCTTTGCTGAAGCACAAGCTGCAGTGAAAAAAGCGATTCATATTGGCGAGACCAAACCAGAAAAAACTCCGGAAATTTATCGTTATATCCGTGAGTCAGATCTGTAACGGAGCACAGTTGATGAAACGTACTATAATCATGATGCTAGACTCATTTGGCATTGGAGAGGCGAGCGATGCGCAAGCCTTTGGCGATGTGGGTTCAAACACATTTGGCAACATTGCTAAGGCGTGTGCAGAAGGTAAGGCAAATGATGGCCGTGAAGGTCCTTTAAAGCTACCTAACCTTGCGCGTTTAGGCCTAGGCCACGCTTCTAAAGAGAGCATGGGTGAGTTTCCTGCAGGTTTTGGTGACGATGTTGAAATTATCGGCGCTTATGGCCATGCTGACGAGCTAAGCTCTGGTAAAGATACACCAAGCGGACATTGGGAAATGGCGGGCGTACCCGTTCTTTATGAATGGGGCTACTTTAGCGAATTAACAAACTCTTTCCCACAAGAATTGACCGATAGAATACTTGCACGCGCAGGTTTAACGGAGTTTCTTGGAAACTGCCACTCTTCAGGCACGGTTATTTTAGAAGAGTTGGGCGATGAGCACATGCGTACCGGCAAGCCAATTTTCTATACCTCTGCTGACTCAGTGTTCCAGATTGCGTGCCACGAAGAGAGTTTTGGTCTTGAGAAGCTTTATGAGCTTTGCATTATTGCCCGTGAAGAGCTTGCCGATTACAACATTGGTCGTGTTATTGCGCGTCCATTTGTAGGTACTTGTGCTAGTGATTTCGAGCGTACGGGTAATCGTCGCGATTACGCGGTTGAGCCACCAGCGCCAACAGTACTGGATAAGCTAAAAGCGGCCGGCGGTGAAGTGGTTAGTGTCGGTAAAATTGCCGATATTTACGCACATTGCGGTATTACCAAAAAAGTTAAAGCAACAGGGCTTGAAGCTCTGTTTGATGCGACGTTAGAGCAAGTTAAACAAGCGGGTGACAATACGATTGTATTCACTAACTTCGTTGACTTTGATTCGCACTATGGTCATCGCCGTGACGTAGCGGGTTACGCTCGTAGTCTTGAGTATTTTGACTCTCGCTTACCAGAGATTTTAGCGTTATTAAATGAAGATGATTTCTTGTTGCTAACGGCTGATCATGGCTGCGATCCAACTTGGCCTGGTAGTGATCATACTCGTGAGCGTGTACCGGTTTTAGCCTATGGCGCTGGCCTTGAGCCTGGCTCGTTAGGGCTGCGAAACAGCTTTGCTGATATGGGACAATCCATTGCCAGCTACTTTAAGCTTGAGCCTATGGAATATGGCGAATCATTTATTCGTTCATAAGCATTAACAATATTTGAATTTGGCGGCTCACATTGGGCCGCTAGCAAACAAGACTTAAGTTGTTTACGACGGTCTAAAAATATAAATAGGGGTTATTCTGATGGCTACACCACACATTAATGCAGCAGACGGTGCGTTTGCAGAAACAGTGCTTTTTCCTGGCGATCCGCTACGTGCTAAGTACATTGCTGAAACGTTTCTAGAGAACGTTGAGCAAGTGACTGATGTACGTAACATGTTTGGTTACACGGGTACTTATAAAGGAACTCGTATCTCTGTTATGGGTTCAGGTATGGGTATTCCTTCAGCCTCGATCTATGCAACTGAGTTGATTAAAGATTACGGCGTAAAGAACCTTATCCGCGTAGGTACTTGTGGCGCAGTAAGCACAGACGTTAAAGTACGTGACGTGATCATCGGTATGGGTGCATGTACTGACTCACAAGTTAACCGTCTACGTTTCAAAGGCCAAGACTTTGCCGCGATTGCAGACTACGGCCTACTTAGCGCCGTTGTTAAAGCAGCTGAAGCCAAAGGGACTAAGTTCCGCGTTGGTAACGTTTTCTCTGCAGACCTATTCTACACGCCAGACCCATCAATGTTCGACGTGATGGAAAAGATGAATATTCTAGGCGTTGAAATGGAAGCTGCAGGCCTTTATGGTGTTGCTGCAGAATTCGGTGCAAAAGCTTTGTGTGTTTGTACTGTATCTGATCATATCCGTACTGGTGAAAAGACTTCTTCTGATGAGCGTCAAACTACCTTCAACGAAATGATCGAAATGACTCTAGAAGCTGCTATCACACTATAGTAGCCACTTTGTAGTCTTAGACTGCGAGGTTGATGAGTAATAAAACGGACGCTTATGCGTCCGTTTTTGTTTTTAGCTAGTCAACTACGTCCTTTGGCTCTGTCTTGGCCTTTGTTACCGTTTTTGTCTTTGGTTTCTTGGCAGCCTTGGCGGCAGCTTTCTCATTCTTCTTTGCGAGTAATTGTCTAAGTTTGACTCTCGCTTTACGTCTATCAAAATCTGCACGTTTAAATGACAAGGCACGCGATAGCAACATACCGATAAGGCCAGCGATAAGCAGCATCATCTGTTGCTGCTCCATATTGATATGATGGGCCTCCTTAATCTCATTGAAAAAGTATTTAGGCTCGAGGCGCACTTCAACATAACCCAAGTTTTTTCCGTCCTGTGAGACAGCCTCGACATAAGGTGGGTACTGGGCCAATGCAGCGGTTAATTCCTCCGATTCAGGCTCTAAATCTTCATTAATCACGCTCTGAGCAAAAGACAGCCTAACGCCATCTTCACTAAAGATACTGGCTGACATGACCTTAGGATCTAGCACCAATGCTTGGGCTAGCCATTGTAACTGCTCATCATTTTCTAATTGTAATGCTGGCGCGGCACCATAAGCTGTTTGCTGAACCAGTAATCTTGCCATCTTCTCTGTTTGGGACTTTAGAAGCTGCTGCCCCTGTAGTAGGCTAGTTTCCCACAACTGATCGAGGCCGATGAATAGTGCGATTGCAACCACAATCTGTAATAATCGGCTTATTCGATGGCTCTTTTTTAGGCCTTTTAAATAGAACACTGAAACCCTTAATTTGTTGTGTACTCACTTAATCATAATGGATTATGTCGGTACTCGGTAGCTGGAGAGTCATAACTAATGGAAAGTTCGAGTCAATCTACTGTTTTTACTTGGTTAAATACAGAAAGTAGCACGTCTTTTATTGCAGGGAAACAAAGATTTTCTCGTCATAGCGAAGCTGAATATCCGGTAAGTTATGCTCGTTATCGAATGGTATTTATTGCACCAGAAAAGGCGGCCTGTAATCAAGGACAAACCGCAGTGTTAATTGTTGAAAATTGGCTGGCTTCACTTAATGTCGATTTGAGCCTTGGGATCATTAAGCGTGACTGTGACCAGCTTTGTATTGAGCTTTGTCTACAGGCCCCACTTACCGTAGAGCAAAAAGCACAATTAAATGAATCCGGGGTGGTCGAGTTATTTCAATTGTTTGCTAACGCTCCAGTCCTTAATCAACCAGGATTATTGGTGATGGATATGGACTCAACTGCAATTGAGATTGAATGTATCGATGAGTTAGCCGTGATGGCGGGGGTTGGCGCAGCCGTGGCTGAAGTGACAGAGCTGGCAATGCAAGGTGAACTTGATTTTGAGCAAAGCCTTAGAGCGCGAGTGGCCAAGCTTAAAGATGCCGATGCCGATATTATTGAAACCCTGTGCGCAATATTACCGCTTATGCCTGGTCTTACCGAGATGATTGCCGAACTTAAAAGTCATGGCTGGTACACAGTGGTTGCCTCTGGCGGCTTTACTCCATTTGTGAATCATCTTAAACACCTATTGCAGCTCGATGCCGCTTTTGCCAATGAGCTTGATATCGCAGATGGTAAGCTACTTGGTACCGTATCGGGTCAAGTTGTCGATGCCCAGTTTAAGGCGGATACCGTGCTTACATGTGCCGATAAGTGGCAAATAGGGGCTGGGCAAAAAGTGGCTATCGGTGATGGCGCCAATGATATTCCTATGATCAAGGTGGCAGATTTTGGCATTGCTTATCATGCTAAACCAAAATTAGCTCAAGCTGCGGATGCACAGATTAATAAATTAGATTTAAAGACACTGCCTTATCTGTTTCAGCTTAAGTAGCACTAAAGGCTCATCACTATCTAGTTATGAGCCTTTTGTTTTAAAATGCTTATATCGTCTTGATTCATCAATTGATACCGATGTCCCGTCGTTTAAATACTTAGTTCATTCGTTTTTTAGTCGTCAGTGATAGAGCATTTACTCTTGTTTTTGTGCTTTAGGTTCAGTAGCTTATTCAAAAAACGATGAGTAGTCCCCTTGAATATCCAGCAAAAATCTTTTTACGTACCTTACAAGCATGGTCACTTGCACTTAAGGCAAATTTTGCCCGTTCAAGCCGATATGAGTAAACCTCCAGTGTTAATGCTGCATGGTGCCATGTCTAACGGCCGTGTTTTTTACAGCGAGTCAGGAAAGGGATTAGCTTGTTACTTAGCCGACTCAGGTGTGGTGGTCTATGTATTAGATACTCAAGGGCGAGGCCTGAGCGAGCCTAAACTTGGCCGCGGTTTTTCTGCTGGGCAGGGCGAGGTGATCCGCGAGCAGTTACCCTTAATTCAGCAATATATTTTATCGCTTCACCCCAATGTTAAAACCGTACATTGGTGCGCCCATTCTTGGGGCGGCGTATTAATGGCGAGCGCCATTGCTCGATACACCAGTCTGCAGCAATCAGTGGCATCGTTGGTGACTTTTGGCAGTAAACGTCGTATCGAAGTGAAGTCATTACAAAAATGGCTGACGGTTAATCTGGTGTGGAATCAACTCGCGCCGTTAATTGCCTGGAAGAGTGGTTACTTGCCTGCAGATAAACTGAAAATGGGTATGGATAACGAGTCTCGGGCATCATTAAGACAAACCATCGAATGGGTGCGTGGCCATTGGGTCGATAACGACGACGGCTTCGATTATGCCAGTGCCGCCAAACAGGCTAATTGGCCCAAGTCGTGGTTTATTGCTGGCAAGGGCGATAAGGTTTTAGGCAATCCAAGTGACGTGCAGCGAATGATAAAGGAGTGTCACATCGAGCGGGTGGATTACACCTTACTATCAAAGAAGCAGGGCTTTAAGCATGACTACGATCATGGCGGTATGCTAACCCATAAGGATGCCGTGAGTGATCACTTTCCTCGACTCAAAGAGTGGTACCACAGCTTTAACGGTTAACGCGTGTTGCTAATACTGTAAACGTCCTGTCTGTGGCACAATTGATGTGCCAGAGGCTCCAGCGCCATTATTCACTTTGTAGCGTCAGGAGTGGTGCCAGTTTGACTAACTCAGCAAGGTTATTCACCCCCAATTTTGTCATTAGTTTTGAGCGATGAACTTCAATGGTTCTTATCGCGACACAAAGCTCATTGGCCATCTGCTTATTGGTGTTACCCGCAATGACCAATCGGAAGATCTGAGTCTCTCGTTCCGACAGTGTGTTGATTAGCGTCTGATGGGTTAATTTCCAATGCTGACGCACGCTGTACTCGAGGCCCTTGGCAATAGATTGCGATAAAAGGTTGCCTTGTACAGGCTTTTGGAAAAAGTCGAAAGCGCCATTTTTAAAGGCGTCGACGGCCATAGGGACATCACCATGACCCGTTAAGAAAATCACCGACAAGGGACTTTTAGCCTCAGTTAGCATTTGCTGCACTTGTGGGCCGGTAAGTCCTGGCATTCTGGCATCTAAGATCACGCAGCCCGCTTGACTTAAATCAACCTCAGTAAGAAAACTATCACCACTATTGAAGCAATTTAACTTATAACCGTAACCATCCATTAAAAAGCTAATGGAATCAATAATGGCCTCGTCATCATCGACTAAGTAAACCGGCCCCTGAATTTGTTGCTCCACTGAACACCTTTGTTTTAGTAATGCTTAACTGATAGATATCTCAGTTTGCTGCTTTTAGCGAACTATTTTGTATAAAGCATGAATTGCATCACGCACTAAAAATGAGGACCTAGCGTAAGCTATCGCTAATCAACCAAATCCCACTATTTACTGAACTTTCAATGCATGCAGGCATCTTGCTGATATTCGCCGTATGAAGGCATTAGTGTGGGTGTTAAGGAAATGAAATTGCCTAAGATTTTGCTTTGCCTATTTGTACTGTTTTTCTCATCAGCTACTTGGTCTAAACCGCAGCAGTTTTATGTTGGCGTGTTGGCAAACTGGGGGCATCAACAGGCGGTAGAGCGCTGGGCACCCATGATGGCGTACCTCAATGCACAAGTGCCAGAGGCTGAGTTTCATGTGTATCCCGGAAATTTTGAAGCGTTAAATTTGGCGATGGAACTAGGGCAAATTCAGTTTATTGTGACCAATCCTGGTCAATACTTGTATCTGTCCAATCAATATCCCTTATCTTGGCTTGCCACAATGCGCTCAAAACGGCATAACGGCACGACGTCAGCTATCGGTTCAGCCATTATCGTGAGTGCCGATAGTGATTACCGCACCTTGTATGACTTAAAAGGCAAGGTGGTTGCAGCAAGCGATCCCCATGCGCTCGGAGGCTATCAGGCGACGGTGGGCTTAATGGATAAATTAGGCATGGATCCTGAAACCTACTTTGGTGAGACTAAGTTTCTTGGGTTTCCACTCGATCCCTTACTCTACCAAGTGAGAGACGGCAATGTCGATGCGGCCATTACGCCCTTGTGTACATTGGAAGATATGGTTGCACGTGGGCTTATCAAGCAGGCCGATTACCGGGTGTTAAACCCAAGTCGTCCAGAGGAGATAGAGTGTCAATGTAGCACCAGCCTTTATCCCAACTGGTCCTTTGCGGCGACGGAGAGTGTTAGTACCGAGTTGAGTAAAGAGATCACCCAAGCCTTGCTGGATTTGAGCGCTGACAGCCCAGAAGCGATTCAAGCGCAATTACAAGGTTGGACATCGCCGATTAGTCAGCTAGCGGTAATAAAGTTGTTTAAAGAATTACACGTTAAGTCGCCTGATGGCGGCCGCTGGGATGCGGTAAAAAAATGGTTAGAAGAAAATCGTCATTGGGGCATCTTATCGGTACTGATTTTTATCATTGCGACCCTGTATCACCTGTGGATTGAATATCGCTTTCACCAAAAAAGCAGTTCATTGATTGAATCAGAGCGGCAGCTTAAGCAGCAAGCTATCGCATTAGAGCGCCTGCAAAGTGCTTCAATCATAGGAGAGATTGGTGCAGGGCTTGCCCATGAGATTAATCAGCCTATTGCTGCCATCACCAGTTATAGCGAAGGCGGTATTATGCGCTTGCAGGGGCAAGAAAAAGCTGACGTACAAGCATGTATTGAGCTACTAGAGAAAATTCATAAGCAATCGACTCGCGCGGGGGAAGTGGTGCATCGTATACGTGGGTTACTTAAGCGACGCGAGTCGGTGATGGAGGATGTTAATATTCTCACCTTAGTGGAGGAGAGCACCTCACTATTGAGACTTGAGCTGGCAAGGCGAGAGATCCAGGTTGCTACCCAAATTAAAGGCGAACCCTTTTTTATTACCGCTGATCGAGTTGGGCTTTTACAAGTGTTGATTAACTTAATAAAAAACAGCTTAGACGCGATAGCCGATTCTGATAATGCCCGCACAGGACAAATCGGTATCGAACTCGACTTTAAAGAGTCTCAAGTCAATATCTCCATCCTTGATAATGGGCCTGGCTTAGTGTTAGAAGCCGATACCTTAATGGCAACCTTCTACACCACAAAAGCTGATGGGCTAGGGCTGGGTTTAGCTATCTGTAATGAGGTGATAAAGGAGCATGATGGGCGCTTTGTATTGGCTAATCGCAATGATGAACAATCTGGCTGCGTAGCAACACTAAACCTTAAGAAGCGTGGCAGTGACTTAGCGATAGAAATTTAATTAGCTTGTATTACTTCGTTAAGCATTAACTAATGTGCGGCCTTTGACTTTACTTTAGTCAGCCGCACATTTTGCATTAAAAACATGCTGTAACCAGCAAAAAGGTAAACTTTTTTACGGTATGTGGTTTACCACAATTTACAGTTTTGAGTCGCTGTGTTGGCGTAAAATTGAACTGTGAATTACCTCACAAAGACCAGCACCACATAGTCAGTATGTGGTTTACCACAATATTCAATCTCTGCTGGCTCAATAACAATGAGGAAAACCTTAGGAATGAGTTGATTGCAAATAGCGATTAACACAGAGCTTAATTCATCGCTCTCCTAAGGATCATTGTCATTGGGAGATTTAACATGAAACTAGATCGGCGAACCTTCATTAAAGGGGCCGGAGCCGGCACAGCGACTTGCGCCTTAGCAACGCTTCCTGGCTCTTTGGCTGCCCTTGGACATTCTGAGCTGCAAGGTAGCGCAGAGTCTATCGCAAGTATTTGTGAAATGTGCTCAACCCGTTGTCCGATCTCTGCCCGTGTGGTTAATGGCAAGAACGTATCGATTCTTGGTAATAAGAATGCTAAATCATTTGGTGGTGCGGTGTGCGCCCGCGGTGGTGCTGGTCACAGCCAGCTTTATGACAAGCAACGTATTGTTAAGCCGCTTAAGCGTGTTGGTGAGCGTGGTGAAGGTAACTGGCAAGAGATTGAGTGGGATGAAGCCTACCGTATCATTGCCAATAACCTCAATAAAATTAAAACTGAGCACGGCGCCGAAACCGTAGCCTTCTCATCAAAATCAGGCTCTCTGTCTGGTCACTTGTTTCATTTAGCTAAAGCCTTTGGCAGCCCAAATACCTTTACTCATGCGTCTACCTGTCCGGGTAGTTATGTGGTTGCGGCTAAAGCGATGTTTGGTGGCAAAATCAAGCGCGACTTAAGCAACTCTAAGTACATCATTAACTTTGGTCATAACCTTTACGAAGGCATTAATATGTCTGAGACCAGAGGCATGATGAATGCACAGATGGAGAAGGGCGCCAAGCTGGTGGTATTTGAACCCCGCTTCTCGATTGTGGCGGATAAAGCCGATGAGTGGTACGCGATTAAGCCGGGTACTGACGTTGCAGTTGCACTGGCCATTTGTCATACCCTAATCGCAGATGACTTATATGACAAAGCGTTTGTGGCGCAGTATGTATCTGGTTTCGATGACTTTGCTAAAGAAGTTAAGGCTTACACACCTGAGTGGGCAGAATCGGTCAGTGACGTGCCAGCTGAAGATATTCGCCGTATCACCCATGAATATGCCGCCGCTGCGCCCCATGCGCTAGTGGATTTTGGCCACCGTTCATCGTTTACTACTGAAGAATTTGAAATGCGCCGTGCGCTATATGCTGCCAACGTATTAGTGGGCAACATTGAGCGTAAAGGTGGACTCTACTTTGGTAAGAAAGCGTCTAGCTATAACAAGTTTGCCGGTGAGAAAGTGTCGCCAACACTGGCAAAACCAGGCGTTGATGGCATGCCAAAGATTGATGCTAAGCGCATCGACATGGTTGATGAGCAGTATGCATTAACCTGGTCGTCGGGCGGTATTTACCAAACAATTCTTGACGCGACATTAGATGCCGTTCCATACCAGTTGCGCGCTTGGGTAATGAGCCGTACTAACCCAATGCAAACCATGACTGACAGAGCGCGCATTGTTGAAACAATGAAAAAGCTCGACTTTGTGGTGGCCTGCGACATCTATATCAGCGAGTCAGCGGCTTACGCCGACATTTTTTTACCAGAATCGACCTATCTTGAGCGTGACGAAGAGATTGCCGATAAGTCGAGTAAGAACCCAGCTTACTATGTGCGTCAACGTGTGGTTGAAACCATTGGCGACACCAAGCCAAGCTGGCAGATCTGGAAAGAGCTCGCCACAGAGCTAGGTCAAGGTCAGTTCTTCCCATGGGAAAACATGGAAACATTGCAGCTGTTCCAAGTGCAGCGTGATGTGAACTTATTAAGAAGAATCAAAGAGGAAGGTTTTGTTAGCTTCGGTAAGCCGTTAATGCTGCGTGAGCGCGGCATGGTAAGAGACTTTGTAGCAACATACCCTAACGCTAAAGCCGTTGATGAAGATGGCACTTATGCTAGCCAGTTAAGCTTTAAAACCCCAACGGGAAAGATTGAACTTAGCTCAGATAAAGTTGAGAAGATGGCGCCGGGTCGTGGGGTCATTCGTTACCGTGAAGTCACCATGAAAAAAGCCGATGAGCTGTTTTTCATTCAAGGAAAAGTGGCTGTGCATACCAATGCTGCTACTCAGAACGTGCCAATGCTGGCTAACTTGATGTCTGACAACGCGGTGTGGATCCATCCGATCACAGCGGGTCTGTTGAATATTTCAAGTGGCGACAAGATTAGGATCTATAACGATACCGGTAGCGAAGAAGGTCATGCCTTGGTCACTCCAGGTATTCGTCCTGACACTGTTTTCGCTTATATGGGCTGCGGTTCAAAGAACAAAGAGCTTGCCCGTGCCACCGGTAAAGGTGTGCATTGCGGTAACTTACTTCCTCATGTGACTTCTCCGGTGACAGGTATGAACCTGCATACCACCGGTGTAAAAATTGCCAAGATTTAATCGGAGTTAATTATGACTAAGCGTTATGTTCTCGTGCACGATGAAAATAAGTGCATTGGCTGCCAAGCATGCAACGTGGCTTGCCGTAGTGAAAACAATGTGCCTGAGTCGGTAACCCGAATTCAGGTCAGAATCGAGGGGCCGTACGGCAACTTCCCTCATCTACATTTTAAATATAACCGTGTATCGTGCGAGCAGTGTGAAAACGCGCCGTGTGTAAAAGTTTGCCCAACGGGCGCGGCTTACGTTAATGACGACGGTATCGTGTCGATTAACGAGAATAAGTGCGTCGGTTGTCTTTACTGTGTTGCGGCTTGCCCGTACAAGGTACGTTTTATTAACCCAGAAACTCGGGTGCCAGATAAGTGTGATTTCTGTAAAGAGACGCGTTTAGCGCGTGGTGAAGAGCCTGCATGTGTCACCGTTTGTCCAACTCAAGCATTAACCTTTGGTGATGCAAACGACATGAACTCTGAAGTGCGTAAAGTGTTAGACACCAAACCTCACTACCAACAAAAGGTAAACCTAGGCACAGAACCGCGGGTCTACCGCATTCCTAGCCGTAAAGGAGGGATCAAAGCATGAACAATATCTGGGGCTCGATGGAACAATACGATCCGGTAGTGTGGAACTGGATTATCGCGGTGTACTTATTCATGGCGGGTTTGTCAGCAGGCTCTATGCTGGTGGCCATTGGACTTAAATGGTACAAGCAAAGTCGTGGTCAACCAACCGAAGGCTTACCTGTGATTAAGGCGGCAGCGGTAATTGGCCCAGTGGCTATCAGTTTAGGTATGGCACTGTTAGTGCTAGATTTGACGAAACCGTTTGAATTTTATCATATTCTGCTTAACTACAACTTAACATCTGTAATGGCGTGGGGTGTAATTGCACTGCTGGTTTATATTCCATTAGTGTTTGTGTTTGCAGCCTTGGTGTTTGAAAAGCTAGTTCTGCAATATGCACCTTGGTTAGCGAGTACATTAAGAGTGTGTCGCCAGCTGGAAAATAGCATTAATAAGCTGATTTTCGCCCTAGGTTTGGGGGTCGGGGTTTATACTGGTTTCCTACTATCTGCGATGATCAGTTATCCAATCTTAAACACTGCGGTACTGCCGGCACTGTTCTTAGCATCAGCCTTGTCAGTGGGCTCAGCGGGTAACATCTTGGTCGCGACTTTGTTCTTTAGTAAGAAAGAGTCAGATTGTATCGAGCAGGTGCACCGTATCGAATACCCTGTGGCCTTTAACGAAGCGCTTTGTTTGGTATTACTGTTTGTCGGGCTTAACTTCTCTGGCCCTGCAGCGCAGGCGGCAACCGCAGCGATTACGACGGGTACTTGGGCGAGTGTATTCTGGATTGGTGTTGTGGGCCTAGGCCTTATTGTGCCAGTCCTTGCCAGTACATTAGCACCGAAGGCTTGGCGCCACACTAAAGGCTTTTTGATCACGGTTTCTTGTAGCACCATCTTAGGCGTGTTAGCGCTAAGACACTTCGTGGTTTACGCAGGTCAAAGTTACATAAGCTAACGCCTACAACTGTTGAATACAAAAGAACCCAGTCATCACTGGGTTCTTTCATTTCTAGCTTTTAATTGATTTACGAGCTTTATAATTGAGTGACAAGCTGAGCTCTTAAGTGAATGGCGTTAAAGCACGACTTTTAGATGATTGTTGGCTTGCTACTTATCTAGGTCAAATCACCTCAAAAGGCCATTAAATATTTACCTGAATGAGCCTGTACCATCTTTTTAGCCCTGCAACTCACTTAGGTATAACCATTTTGGGGTTCATACAAAATCATAGCCATTGTGCGATGAAAGCGGCTACATCAGAGATGACTCCTATGCTATCGGCTATGTTTTACCAATGTTTTTTACCTATGTGGTTGACCAATATGCCTAGCGAGAGAAATTCACTGTGAAGGGGGAGTGGTGGAAGCTGGGGATAATATTTACGGTACAGTGGCTTAACATTGATGATGTGGTCAACTAAAACTGTACACCAACAGGGGGAGCGTGGTCGTCGTTGTTTTGAGGGTTTTAACCTTGAGGAGGGCCCCGCTTGATGGCAGGGCTGTAAAACCTAGCGATTACTTAACCGTTTTGTTGAGTGGTGCCGTTGCTTTTTGAAGCACTGACTCTTGCAGTAAATCGATTGCAGCTGACTTTTTAGCTCGGCTTTTTTTGATTAAAAAACTGCTCGATAGACTGACAATTGCAATGGCTAAAGTGATAAATGGCGCAACCATTAATACCATAGTGACAATTCTCGCGATGTTCTCAGGTAAATAAGATAACGCATAGCCAAAACCGAGCAGTAGGCCACTCCAACTTGCGGCGCTTAACCAAGAGAAATAGTGAAAATGGGCAACGTTCTTAAGATGCAGCCCCATCATTAATGGCAGTAACGGGCGCACGACAGGAATAAAACGCGCGGTAAACAGGGCTAACAAACCATGCTTATTAAGCAAGTTGTCTACCGTTTTCATGCGCTTTTCTGGGACGGCATCTATCCAGCGTTGAATTTTGGGTAGCTTATGTAGCCACCGTCCTTGAATAAAGGCAATCCAGCTCCCTGTCGCACCAGCAACCACTAAGGCGGCAAATGCCATCGGCAAGCTAATAATACCCGCAGCGGCCAGACTTCCCGAAAGAATGACGACACTATCACAGGGCATTGGGGCCGCAGGAAGCAAGGCGCTTTCTAGCCAAATCAAGGTGAAAATACAGAGGTAAATCATGACAGCGCTGCCAGGGCTTTGTAGTAAAGCGAAGTCTTGTTGCCAAAGGGCGGTGATAACTGAGACAAATGAATCTAGCATTGTCGGTGTTCCTAAATGGGCCTAGTACTCAAGGCGGCAACGAGTTGTTGCAATTGCTTGAGCGGATTACTTAAGATTGTTACTCGCGAAGATTACTTATAACAATGACTTGTGAAAGTTACTTAAGCATATTGCTAGTGTGGCGGTTTAGTGGAAAGTCAGAGGGAATGACTCCCCGTCTTGTATGCACAAATCGCCTGAGTCAGCACTATACATCAGGATTTAATAGCGCAAATTAACTATCTTTCTTCATTAATAAAAATACATCTTCAGTTTATTGTTAGTTAATGTTTTCCGAGAAGAGCATGAGTTAGCTTTTACGTTAGGCTCTTAAATTGCGCGTTAATAGTGTTCGGTTTTGTTGAGATTGTATTTAGATTTTTCGTCTTATTTGGCTTTACCTTACATAGTACTATAAATTTAGCCTGCGAATTTGTGACTATATACGCACACTTATCATTATTCGGTGGAGAGTCATTAATTTTTGCTTAGCCACCAAGTCAGTAGGTGTAGCAAAGCAAATGTACTATGGCCGTAAAAATAGACCTCAATCGCAGTAACGCTGATCTTATGAAATTGTAATAGCTCTGGAGCGAAAGAAAAGCCTAAGGTGATTGCGCTGTACCATAATAGGCCTGTCGCTACCGCTAGCAATAGTGCTAATAAGCCCAATCCCTCAATCGTTGCTGCCAAGCCACTAGGCGCAGCTTCAGGTAAGCGTAATGACATCAACACTTTTAGGTCTGATTTTAGCCCGCTAAAATTCCCTGTAAGCCAAGGGTAAAGGTCTGCTAACTTACGTCGATGAAGTACAATGATAAAGAAAATAATGCTGAGTATGAATAGCCCTAATCCGCCGTATATGTGCAATTTATCAATAATAGTCATTTGCGAAAAAGGCGTGTTGCCATGTACATCCATAGCAAATGATATGAGTAACTGCCATAACACCCATGACAGCACGAACAGATGGAGCCACTTTTCAGCTTTTGGTAAATGAATAAACAGGAAAGAGATCCCCTTGCGTGTCTTGAGCATAATTTGCTGGGATTTTCTTTGCATTGCTTTCTCTCTATTTTGAACCTATAGCAACAAGTATAGATATAGCAACCAGTATAGATATAGCAACCAGTATAGATATATCATCAGGATAGATATGGAGAAAATAATGTGATGAGTAAAAGGCTATTTAATATGTGCCATGATTAAGCAAACGAATTAGTCGATAGACTGGTTTTTTTCATCATTAAATGTGGTCAAACTGAACATAAATATTGAGAGTTAAAAAAGGTCACTATGTCATCAGTCAAAAAAGGACTAAAAGCCGTATCGGTACTTGAAGCCAGTAAAGGCGTGTTATCGCTTCTGGTTGTTTTTGGGCTGCACAGGTTAGCCGGTGAAAACATTCAACAATTTGTCGAACTGCTACTCAGTCATTCTCACTTAAATCCAGCTAATCATTTAGTGCAAGAGGCGATTGCTGAAGCAGGCAAGGTTACCGCGAGCAATATCAGTTTTGTGATTTTTGGCGCGCTGGTGTATGCGGCGGTGCGATTTATTGAAGCTTATGGACTGTGGCACAGCCTAGTGTGGACAGAGTGGTTTGCCTTACTTAGTGGGGGGATTTACCTGCCATTTGAGGCGTACGAGATGTTCACTAAACCGAGTTTATTAACGGCGGCGGTGTTAGTCATTAACCTTGTGGTTGTGGGTTATATGTATCGAATAATTAAGCATAAAGATACCTGATTATAGCTTAAACCCTAAGTTACAGCGTCAGCGAGTAACTTAGGGCTTAAGCTCGTTAGGAAGTTAATGCACAGTAATGTAGTTAACTCCTGGATTAACTTTTAGCGCTCAGCTCAGGAAAACGTAATAACACTTCTTGAGTGATATCTAAAAGTTCACCCACGCCGATGATATTCCATAATTGTTGTTCGAGTTTTTTGCCTTTGTGCGGGGCGTGAATTGCAATATATTCACGTTCACGACGTATGTAACTTAAGTCTGGTTTACCTGTGGCGCCGCGGTACACTCGCAGCGCTAAAAACTCACCTAGCTTTTGGCTGCGCTTAATAAAACTAAGCTGTTGGGCATACTCTGGCATGTCGCTGTCGGTGATGCAGCGAACTTTAGTTTGCCCCTGAGACATACGTGAGATCTGCACCAAGACGTCGAAGTGAGATAAACCATGTAGAGGCTTCATCGTGCGAATAGGCGTAATGAAGTCACGCTTGAGTTTTTCGTCATTCAGCAGCGGTGTTAAGTCATACGCTAACGTATTATCGCTTTGAGAAGCGAAGAGATTGGCAATGTGATTTTGCTCTTTGCCGATCCCTAATGTCGAGATATAAGCTGACTTTACCGTGCGCTCAAGATAGAAGGGAACCGAAACCAGCTTTCGCATAATGATATTTTTCATGCCATCGGCGAGCTCTTTAACGTTATGGTTGTTCTCAGTGAGCTTTTGCAGTTTCTCGCGGTTATGTTCAATCAATCGGTTTAAAAACTCGACACCGATATGTGGCGTGTGGCCGACTTGCGCCGTAAGGTGCAGAGTGACGCCGTTTTTACGAGTACGGATCAATCGGTAAGGCAGTGACGCTAAGGAGGTTTTACCGGCAAGGGTTTGTAGCTTAGGGAAGCTGATTAAAATCGGCTCGGCGTCAGTGAAGGCTACCGGTGCTGTGATGCTAAGCTTCATGCCTCGGCTGGAAATATCATCGGTAATAGCGCTTACACTGAGCTTACCTTGGCTGAGCTGGACCGCCGTTTTAAAGGCAAAGCGCGACTCATTGCGTCGTTCGCTAAATTGCAGCGAGATAAGCTTAATGGTGTGCTGTGATATTTTCTTTTGACCAAAGATTTTAAGCTCATTCGCACTAGCTTGATTATCTGCGTCTTGATTCACTTGTCCCCAAGGTTTATACCGCTCAGTCGCCTTGGTTGGCGTCATATCAATGACGTGTAATACATGGCTAAAAGCGCTTAGTTGAGTCTCTGTTAACGCACTGTAGCGTCCCTCGTCACCGGGCAGAATACTGGCTTTATAGGATTGCTGGTGGTCGATGGCATGTTTTGCCACCTTAAATATTTTAAAGCTAGGTTTTGTCGTCGCAAAACTTAAAAATAGTGCTAGCAGCTTACGAGAGTTAAGCTCCGCTAAGCTTGCTGAATAAAAGAACTTTGCAGCTTGTGCGGTGAAGGTAAAGCAGAAGAAGTGGCTATGTGGGCTATCATCTCCAGAATCTATTATCCGCTTGAGTCTTGCTGGCGTAAGAAAGCTGCTTAGCTGGCTAATGTCCTCTTCATCTTTGAAGTATTCGCTAATGGCTTGGTTATCACGACTCAGTAGTTTATGGCTGAGTACGAGTTGTGGCGCGCTATTAACCTCAGAGCTCGCTCTCGTTTCAACAAATAACGGCAGGTGAGGTAAGTGCGGTAAATAATGGCGCTCAAAACCAAGCCCTTTAGTGGTCACCAACACGTCATTAACGTCAACTTTGTAACGGAACTTATGGCCTCGGATCAGTTTCTCTAGCATATCCGTCAAGGCTTCTGTGCCAGAGACCCGTTTTAGTCTGAGCCAGCTGTATTCTTGATTTTGTTCTATGTCGACTATTTGATAGTCCACGCCTTGCTGTAGATCTTGATGATAATATTCATCGCTCAGCTCCAGCAGTTTTACTCGAATAGGCATAGTTGTTTGTACGCCATGTTTTGCCTTGAGGCGAATGCGTGCGCCGCCCACCGAGAGATCAACGGTAATACCATCAAGATTGAGGTGGCCTTGAGTCACGTTAATGCGCATGCTGTAATTCATTCGCTCTTCACTGCGGGCAAAGTAACTGCCTAATACCACGCCATCGGCAACAAAGGGGGATACGCTCGCAACGGGCTCAATTTGATTCGATTGGCGTTGTTTGGTAATGCGTCGCTTGTGGTCGTCAATGACTTGCTCATACACGCCTAGGGTATATTCGTCGCGATAAAGTGCGAGGGCTTCTAAGAAGCTTTCTTGAGCAGGAGCGTCGAGATAGTGCTGTTGATTGGCAAAATTAAAGACCTGACATTCGAGCTCAGTTTTATTGCGTAAGTCTATATTTCGAGTGCAGCTTGAGGCGAGTCTATTGAGCTCCATTTTGAGCAGAAAGCGAGTTGAGTTGGTTTCATCAGCTGTGAGCTGTTCGAACAGTTCTGAGAATTCAGGTTCCATTAACAGGGGCTTTAACTGTTCAACAAGTGCTTTGTGCAAATCTAAAGTCATTAATCACTTCTTTTGGGATGCTAAAAAGACCAAGGGCTGGTAGGCTCATGGGCAATATTCAGGGGAATGACGATTGTTCCCCCTATCTTAAATAAGTATCGGCCAATATTGGCGTTACTTTACTGATTTTACGCGATCTAAAAAGAGTTATGGCAAAGAATAAAACAGCTTACGTATGTAATGAGTGCGGTCAAGATTTTCCTCGCTGGCAAGGGCAGTGTAGCGCTTGTCAGGAGTGGAATACCATTAGCGAACTTAAAATTTCCGCATCTAAGCCGGCTCGCAGTAGCGTTTCTGGTTATGCGGGATCGGTTGGCGGTGGCTCAAAGAAGCTAAAAGAGGTTGAAGAGTTTGAAGCGCAGAAGATGCTCACCGGTATTGGTGAGCTTGACCGTGTGCTATGCGGCGGATTAACCACGGGCTCGGTCAATATTATTTCTGGCGATCCGGGCGCAGGTAAAACTACCATTTTATCGGATTTAGTCTCACGTATGTCGCAGTTAATGCCGTCACTTTACTGTACCGCCGAAGAGTCATTGTCTCAGTTTAAGAATCGTGTGAACCGCCTTAAGTTAAATTACAACGAAGACAATTTATATTTAATGGCTGAAACCAGCGTTGAAGCCATTATTGCTGAACTTGAGGATAAAAAAATCAAGTTTGCGGTTATCGACTCTATCCAAGCTGTAGTTACCGATGTCGCTAACGGTAGCCCAGGTTCTCCTTCACAGGTGAAAAGTAGCGCTCAAGCATTAACTCAGTATTGTAAGCAAAATAACGTGACTATGTTTTTAGTGGCGCACGTTAATAAGAATAATGAAACTGCAGGCCCGCAAACGCTTATTCATATCGTCGATTGTTTAACGCATATCGAGTGTAACGATGGACAAATTCGCACACTTAGAGCGAACAAGAACCGTTTTGGCGATGTCGATACCGTGGGTATTTTTAAAATGACAGAACGCGGCATGATCAGTGTCGACAACCCGAGTGAGATTTTTCTTTCCGGCTCGACAACCGAGTCGCCTGGGGCCGCGATTACCTGTATCCGTAAAGGTAACCGTAACCTATTACTTGAGATCCAATGCTTAACCACAGAAACAGAGGCTGAGTTTCCACAGCGGGTTTGTGTGGGGCTGAATATGAACCGGATTAAGATGCTCACCGGTATTTTACGTAAGCACACTAAGACTAAAATATTCCACGATACCTATTTTAACTTGGTTGGTGGTCTTAAAATTGATGAGTCTGAGACCTGTATCGATCTGGCATTAGTCACAGCATTACTCAGTAGTTTGAATGACTTTGTCGTACCAAGAACGACTTGCATCATGGGTGAATTGAGTTTAAATGGCGACGTACGCCCTATCGATAGCGGCGTACCTAGAGTTAAAGAAGCGGTTCAACATGGCTTTACGGAGATCTATATTCCATTTCGTAATTACCATAAGTCGATGGAAGGTTCTGGTGCTAAAATCATTCCGGTGAAGACCATTCATGAACTGATTGAGTTGATCAATTAGTTCAACTAAATCAAACAAAAACGCCGCAAATGATTGCGGCGTTTTTGTTTGATATTTATCGAGTCGGGGCAGATGATCACTGGATAATACCAATCACCTATTTAGTACGATTGCTATTATCAGGTATTAATCAGGTATTAGTGTTGTTATTTTGCTCGAACAATCGTTCTAACTCTCTGTCGAGTAGCGTCGCATCACCAAGGTTAAGTTCAAGTATTCTGCGTAAGTGGCTAATACTTTCGACATCGATATATTGGCACGCTAAACCGAGTTGATTGTCTTTTTGATGTACCACACGAGTTTGCATCTGCACACAGACCTCAGAATCTTGAATGGTAAACTCGAGAGTTAGGGGAGCATCAGTTAGCGCGAATCCCTGAGGTCGCTCGACTAAAGCACCATTAAGGCTAATGTCCACAAGCTTAGTTTCCCAGCTATTATCATGGTTAATTAGCTTGGCATCTGTGGTGAAAATTAACCGAGAAAATAACCGTCTATCATCCATATCATCCATATCATTCCTCAAGCACCGCAGTATGTTGAGCTGCTGTGTGTATAGGCTATGTTTGTATCATCATTTTAGCGCAATCATAAGCTAACTGATTATTCTTATACAAATTTGGAGCGAATAAACTTGAGTTGACTAGAGTTGACTAGAGTATCTTGCGATTAGGCTGCTTGCTCATTGTCACATTCGACTAGGCTTTGCGGCGCGACATAATCAACTGCCTAGCTTGCTGAGCTATTGTTTATTTAACTAACGTTTATTGAGCTGTGGCCCTGTCATACTGAGCTGAGTCATGTGTTAATTGTTTATGTACCATTAAGTTATAGGTCAAAATAGCGATACTCACGAGTTGGTATAGCATGCCAGACCAAGATAATAGGTAGACTGAAAGGGTTAAGTTAAGAATATTACTGACCAACATCGCAGAGCGTAACTTTGTGCCGTTTGAGTAAAATAGTGCAAAACTCATCACTATCGCACTTGCAACTGCACACCACTCACTCCAATGTTCGGCCCACAAAAAACCTTGTAAAACAGCAATGCTTGAAAAAAGTATTGGCAACAACGGATTGCAATGGGCGCCTGATTGATAACGGCGGGTAGCAAAGCGCACCACATTAAGTAGCTGATTGAACATGCCGAGACTGCTACCAAGTAAGCCTAAATGCGCAGCGGTTAAGCCTGCGGCGACAAGATTACCTGAGAATAACTGTTGATCATTTTTTTGTGCGTTGGCCCACCAGCCAATAGCCATTGAAACGAAGCCTAAGGCCTGTACCCAAAATAACGCATGATGTGATAACTCAAACACTAAACAGCAAAACCCAATAGACAATAGAAAGCGGAGTGCTATTGTCGTTTTTTTGCGCGGCAAAACTGTGAGCTTAAGCAGCTTACTTGTTTTTTACTGTTCAGTTTTATAGCGAGTTGTGAGCTAGAACACTTAATATTCGCTTTAGCTAAACTAGTGCGGGTAAACCCTATCCTAAATAGGCTTGGTCTACATAATCTGGGTCAGGTTAAAATCCTGTTCCTACATTGACATACCAGGCCGTATCTTCAGGGCCTCTGGCTAAGTCAATACCCATGTGTAAGCCATAACGACGCGCAATAGTGTATCGAAAGCCTGCACCGTAGGCACTTTGCTGTTCGCTATCCCACATATCACTATTGCTCTTGCCTGCAAGTCCACTGCCGACAAATGAGACTAGCATCCAGCGGGGGTTAATTTTCCACATCAGTTGTACCTCGCCAGCACTGACATTTTGGCCTTGATAACGGTTTTTGGGAATGCCACGCAGATCGATATATGGATAGGTAAAGATGGGTAAGCGGTTGTCACTCTCAATGGCTTGATATTGCAGCTTTACACCTAAGGTGAACTTAGCGCTAACAGGCCAATAATTGCTGCCTTTGGCGTTAAAGGTTTGGTAGTTATAGTCGCTGCCAATCTCTTTGCTAAACCAGTCATATTCAAATAGATAGTTATAACCGCTGGTGGGTAAGAAAAAGTTATTTAAGCTATCGTACTCTATGATCGCGCCAAGTGAAGAAACACGTGGCGAGGTGTTAATCATAGCGCGCAGACGATCTATGAGCTCTGGCGGGATATCGCTAAATTCGCGGCGACTGCTTAAATCGAGATTAAGGTATTTTTGTGACAGGCCAACAAACAGTGGGCTTTTTTTAATACGATATTGAAGTTTTTGAACTACGCCATAGCCTTGCATATTCATATCCAGCGCAAGATCTTGGGCGAAATCACTTTGGCTATAAAAGCTCATGTTTACATCACCGTATCCGCCGCCTACGAGATAGCGAATACTATCTTGGGCCCAGGTTTGCCTATGTCCTGCAAACCCCATTTTAGTTCCATTATCAGTGGCGCCAATGCCGATGACTGAGATCCCTGGAGTGAGTAGCTGAGCTCCACCATCGATAGAGTGAGTGGCAAGATCCTTGCGCGCCTGTTGTTGCTCAGGGCTTTCATGCAAAAACATCCCCATCACTGCAAGGCCGTTACCTACAGATGGCTCGGTAATGATAGTGGGTACAGGTAAAAAACCATAGGCGTTTTCAGCTAGATATTCTCCGGCGTCAAAATAGCCGTCGATCGGATCGAAAAAATCAATTGAGGCATTAGCATACAATGGAGACGAGCAAGCCAAACAAATTAAACCGACTTTCACTATTCTATTGAGAAACATCTGATTTCTCCCTTATCCCTATGGAGCTTCAGTATACGCAAAATAGTAAAAAAGATTCAAAAAAGCAGTTAATCGATAGCTTATGGATAACAGGCAAAGGTAAAATAGATCGCTTACGTTACGCTTTGCTTGATAGATGGTATTGAACCTCGCGATTGGGTTTATCGATTCAGAGCTAACAGGGCGGACACAACATAGATTGATCATTATTGCTCAGGCTCCCCCTCTGATACATGTATATGAATAATATTTTTAATATTGGTTTTTTAACCTTGGTATTGGCTGGGTTGCTCTCGAACCCTGTTGAGGCCGGCGCTAATGGCGCAGAATAAACAGAACAAACAGAACAAACAGAACACGTCGAGCCGTCATCAGAGTACAAGGCCCTTAAGTATTATCAAACCGATCCACGTTTTGATTATCGCATTGCGTTATTGAAGCTAGTATTGCAGAAAACGGCAAGTCAGTATGGCGAGGCTAAGCTTGAGGGCTTAAAGGAGTCCGTTACCCAACGCCGCGGTTTACTGATGTTGGCGGATAATAAAATTGATGTGGTATTTCTAGCAACGACCGTGGCAAGAGAGCAAGATTTTTTACCCGTAAAAGTGCCTATCATGCGCGGAATACTGGGGCATCGTTTACTGTTAATTCATAAAGATAACCAGAAGAAGTTTGGCAAGATTGTAGACTTAGCACAACTCAAACGGCAAACAGAGGCTGGATTTGTTGTTCACTGGGCGGATATGAAGATCCTTGAGCACAATAATATCCGGGTACAAAAGCAGCCGATATACGAGAATTTGTTTGTGATGTTAAGTGCTAAGCGGTTTGACTACTTTCCTCGCGGCATAAATGAAATATGGGATGAGGTTATAACTTATCGCGATAGTGCCCCTAATTTAGTGGTCGACAAACATATTGTACTGCACTACGAATACCCTGTTTATTTCTTTGTAAATAAGCATAATAAAAAGTTAGCAGAGCGCATAGAATTGGGCCTAGAGCGTGCTTTAAAAGATGGTTCATTTAAGCGTCTATTCTTAGCGCATCACAAAACGATATTGTCGCAGGCGCAATTAGCGGAGCGGATCCAATTTAACCTGGATAATCCGACACTGCCGCCGAACACGCCAAAGATAGATAAAAGTTGGTGGCTAAATTAATGTTATTTTTAGTCCTGTAGTAAGAAGAGTAAGGTTTAATCGTCTATTAAACTGCACTGTCATTTTTTATGTTTAAATCAAGGAATACCGACGTGTCATTTTCATCTCTGCCTTTAAGTGAAAAACTGCTTAGTGTGATAGCACAAAAAGGTTACCTGCAGCCAACAGCCATCCAAGCTGAGGCTATTCCAGCTATTTTGGCTGGCCACGACATAATGGCAAGTGCCCAGACGGGGACGGGAAAAACTGCGGCATTTACCTTGCCTTTACTGCAGCGTTTAATTGATAAAACGACTATTGATGAACAGGCCAAGCAAGCTTCGGTATTGGTATTAACGCCAACTCGTGAGCTTGCAGTGCAGGTTAATACCAATGTTAGTCAATATGCGGTGAATACCGATATTAGCAGCATGGTGATTTATGGTGGTGTGAGTATTGATGCACAGGCGTCAAAATTAGCGGCAGGTGTTGATGTTATTGTCGCGACTCCTGGGCGTTTACTGGATCATGTGCGCCGTGGGACACTCAATTTATCCGATATCGAATACTTGGTGTTTGATGAAGCCGATCGCATGTTAGACATGGGATTTATGGATGAAATTAATGCGATTTTAAAGCAACTGCCAGCCAAGCGTCAGACTCTATTATTTTCAGCCACTTTTAGCTCGGCCATTTTTGACTTGAGTAAAAAGTTACTGCAAAAGCCGATTCGAATAGAGGTCGATAAAGCCAACAGTGCCGCAAGCAGTATCGAGCAAGTGGTTTATGCTGTTGATAGCGAGCGTAAAACAGAGCTTCTGTGCCATCTGATTAATAAGAACGCGTGGCAACAGGTGCTGATCTTTAGCCGTAAAAAGCAAACGGCTGATCTTATCGCGCTAAAAATGTTGGCCGCAGGGATCGAGGCTAAGGCGTTTCATGGTGACTTAGGCCAGGGCGCACGCGAGCAAGTACTTAATGACTTTAAGCAAGGTAAGATTAAAGCGCTGGTGGCAACCGATGTGGCTGCGCGTGGCTTGGATATTGTTGAGTTAAAGGTCGTTGTTAACTATGAAATTCCATTTGTGGCAGAAGACTATGTCCACCGTATTGGCCGTACTGGCCGTGCGGGGAACACAGGTAAAGCGATAACGCTCTACAGTGAAGATGATGCCTTACTGCTTGAAGAGGTGGAGTCTGTATTAGATAAACGCTTGCCTCAGCAATGGTTAGATGGGTTTGAGCCCGATTTAACTAAGGTGGAGCCCACGACTCGTAAAAACAGTAAAGCGGCGCAGCGCCAAAGAGCCAAGAAGCGTGCTTTAGGTGGGAATAATCGCCGCCGATAAGTTGCCGTCGATTCTAAAAGCCGTGCTAGGAGGTAAAGCTTAGAGCCTAACTTAAGAGTTAGGCTTAAGGCGGAGACCTAAGTACTAATTGTTAAGTACTAATGTTAAGTGCTCAGTTGTAAATCTTGAGTGCTACTTTTTACAGCGTAAGCGCACTCGACCTGCAAAAACTTCACGTTAAACGCTTTTGGCCTGTTTTTTGTTGATACTAATCAAAAAATTTCTTAGTGAGCTATTTCCCCCTTGTTGATTGCTGTAAACTCCGCGCCAACAACGGCTGTGTTGGTAAGAGTAAATTTTACCAGGCATATTGCTCGCAGGTCACTTTGTCCAAATATTCGTTTAGCTATTCGTTTAGCTATTCGTTGCAGTAGATATAAGTGGATCTCTCACCCGACATTTGTCGTCGGGGCTCTACCTGCCATAGCCAAGTGGCCAATTGAACTCAATTGGTTAACCCTATTTAAGAGATCAAAAGGTATCACTACTATGAAGTCTGAACAGACTCTTGCAAGCCCTGCTACTCCAGCCGATTCAATTTTGGATCGCTATTTCAAAATATCAGCCCGTGGAAGCACATTAAGACGCGAAGTGATCGCGGGCTTAACGACGTTTCTTGCCATGGTGTATTCGGTGATTGTGGTACCTAATATGTTAGGTGCGGCGGGATTCGATACTGGTGCAGTATTTATCGCCACCTGTTTAATTGCTGCGTTTGGCTCACTGCTAATGGGCTTATGGGCAAATCTTCCGATGGCTATTGGCTGCGCCATTTCACTTACTGCTTTTACCGCATTTAGCATGGTACTCGGTCAAGGGATCTCTATTCCTGTGACCCTAGGCGCCATTTTCTTGATGGGTATTGTGTTCACTCTTGTGAGTGTTACAGGCGTACGTCAGTGGGTACTGACTAATCTACCTAAGGGCATTGCCCACGGTACAGGCATAGGTATCGGCTTATTCTTATTGCTGATTGCCACCAACAGCGTGCAATTGATTGTTGCCAACGACACAGGTCTACCTGTCGCGCTAGGTGATATCCATAGTCTACCTGTTATCGCGACCATTATCGGTCTGGCAGCAACCATAGGCCTTGAGCGCCGCGGCATGCCGGGCGGTATTTTGTTGGTGATTATTGCACTGTCGGTATTTGGTTTAGTGTTCGACCCAAGTGTTAAGTATCAGGGGCTTTTTGCTTTTCCTGATCTGATGTCTGATGAGTCGCTTATCGGCCAGCTTGATATCATGGGCGCGTTAAACCCAGTCGTGTTACCGATTGTTCTGGCATTGGTGATGACGGCAATTTTTGATGCAACAGGTACAATTCGCGCTGTGGCGGGTCAAGCTGAGCTGCTGGATGACAAAGATAATATTATCGGTGGTGGCAAAGCGTTAACCTCTGATTCTGTAAGCAGTATATTTGCGGGGGCTGTAGGCGGCGCGCCAGCTGCGGTATATATCGAATCAGCAGCAGGTACCGCAGCAGGTGGTAAGACGGGGCTAACCGCAACCATCGTTGGCGCACTGTTCTTGATCATGATGTTCCTCGCGCCATTAAGCTACTTGGTGCCAGCATACGCAACAGCACCGGCCTTGATGTATGTGGGTCTATTAATGCTAAGTAACGTAACTAAGCTAGATTTCAACGACAAAGTCGATGCGATGGCAGGCCTAACCTGCGCCGTGTTTATTATTCTTAGTTGTAATATCGTCACCGGTATTATGCTTGGTTTTGTGACACTGGTTATTGGCCGACTATGCAGCGGTGAATGGCGTCAAATAAAGCCTGGTGTACTGGCTATTACTATTGGTTTAGTGGCATTTTATATGGGCGGCTGGGCTATCTAGCTTAAACGAAATAGAGTTAGCCTCCATATTAACAGGCGTAAAAAAGCCAGTCCTTGTTGACTGGCTTTTTTGTCTCTTGTTAGCCCCACAGAGCTAAATTAGTGGGTTAAGTTCACAGGTTAAATTGGCTGCTAAGTTAATGGCTAAGTTAAGACTCATTTTATCTCATCGCCAAGTTGTAACTCTGGTCGGTGGCAATCCAAGTAGCGACTACGTTTCTTCGGCTTTAATTTGTGAGTGTCTACTAACACCAAACCATCGATACAGTCTCCAAATTCGACATCAATGCCAAAATCGAGAAACGTTACCCCACCTTGAGTGCACAGCTCACCATATTGTTTAAAAAGTGTTGGAATGGCGCTGTCCATGCTTGCCATTGTTAGCTTCAGTTGCTTAAAGCCCTCTGTGTAATCTAAATGAGAGTTGCCTTGTTCAAGTTCTATTTCGCGGTTTACACCAAAAGTAAATGGGCTGTAGGAGTGAGCGAGTACTTGCTTGCTGGCAAACTGGGTTTGGTAAAAATGGATTAAGCGTTCTTTGGCGCGAACGGGAATTTGATCGCTCAAGGATACAGGCCCAAATAAGTAACGGTATTGCGGATTACGTACCAAAAATGCACCAATGCCAAACCAAAGGTAATCTAAGCTGCGCTTCCCCCAATATTTAGGCTGCACAAAACTGCGTCCTAGTTCTAACCCTTGCTCAAAGTACGGAGCAAAATCATCATGATAGTGAAATAGAGACTGGCTATATAGCGCATCTTCCCCCTGTATTTTATGCACCTCTTTAGCGCCTGCAAAACGGTAGGAGCCTACGATTTCGAGTACACTCGGATCCCACAAGACTAAGTGCTGATAATAGGCATCGTATTTGTCGGTATCACGGCGTTTACCACTGCCTTCGCCGACGGCCCGAAAGGCGATTTCTCTAAGGCGGCCAATTTCACGCATAATTGGACTGCTTTGTTTATGTTGATATAGATAGATTTTTTTATTGTCTTGAGTTTCACCAAGTAATTCACATTGATGTAATGCTGCTTGTAGTTCTTTACGAGGCTCAGGATGAGCGATGGCGCTTTGAGTGCTAAATAAAGGGCTGCGGTTTTTGCCTATGCGATAGAGGTGGTTTTTCAGCAGTTTCACTTTGGTTTTTAACGGAAAGTCGGTACTGTTTACGACTTCTTTTGGGATCAGTTCGCCGATACGAATGGGCATGGTTTTCTTCGCTTGCTTAAACATCTCTTTGATCAAGAGCAAGCTCGCTAGCGGTTTGTAGATCATTGATGCGCCGTAAAAAACAGCCGAATTTTTAGCGTCAGCATACATGGGTAATAGCGGCGCCTGGCAAGCTTTGGCAATTTTAACAAAGCCAGCATGCCAATGTAGATCGACAACGCCTTGGGGGCGTAGTCGTGAAACTTCCCCTGAGGGGAATATTAATACCGCCCCCTCATTTTTAAGGTGTTGATGGATATTATCTAGGTGCTGCTTTGGGGTGCCGCCCGTCATATTGCGTACTGGAAGTAGTATCGAATGCATGGGCTCGAGTGCCATTAATAACTCGTTGGCGACCACTTTAATATCGGATCTGACTTTACTAATGAGCTTTATCATGGCGAGTGCATCGAGGGAGCCAATCGGGTGGTTGGCGTAGATTACTACGCGGCCTTCAATGGGGATATTTTCTATTTCGCTGTTTGGTACAGAGTAATTAAAGTTAAAGCTGGCAAGTACCTGCTCAACAAAGTCCACCCCTTTTAAATAGGCAAACTGCGTAGCGATAGCGTTACACTCTTTTTCGTTTAATAGGTAGCGCAACATGGCTTTTGTCGGTGTTGATAACCAGGGGTTTTTATTCATTTTTGGCAGCTTTTGTTCTACTACATTGTCGACGGTAAATATCATGAGTTCACCTAAATTGAGTTCACTTGATTAACTACGCTTAACTGGCTTAAGCAACACGCTGCTGAGTAGTGGTTGTCTGGTTATCATCAAAACAGTGGGACTTAATAAGCTCGGCCTCTGCGGTGGTTTCATTCCACTTCAGCAGTTGAATGTCGCCTTGCAGGGATTCGGCGATTAAGGTGCAGTTCTCCACCCAATCACCATCGTTGGCATAAAGCGTATGCTGGCTGATATTTAGTGCTGGCTGGTGGATATGGCCACAAATCACGCCATCGACAGCTTTACGTTTAGCGTATCGCACAACTGCAGCCTGATAGTCGTTAATGGCTTGCTGGGCTTTATTGATACGTAGCTTGACGTAACTGGCTAAGGACCAGTATGGGTAGCCAAACCACGTGCGGAGCTTGTGTAGTCCACGGTTTAGAAGCAGTAAGAGGTCATATAGGTGATCGCCCAGCTTTGCGTAAGCGCGGCCTATGCAAACTTGTGAATCAAACTGATCGCCGTGCAGCATAAGCAACTTTCGGCCAGTCACTCCGGTGTGGATATATTCGGTCGCAATGGATAAATCCCAAAGGTGAAAACCGTTATATGGCTTTAATGCTTCATCGTGGTTACCTGGAATATAAACAATGTTGACCCCATCTCTAGCCATTTTTAGCAGTTGTTGCAGCACGAGATTATGGGATTCAGGCCAATAAACCCGCCGCTTCAAAGCCCAAATATCAAAGATATCGCCTACAAGATATAGAGACTCTGTCTGCATGTGTTTAAGTAGCTGTAATAGGTACTCAGCTTTACAGTCTTTGCTGCCTAAGTGCACATCGGATAACCATACTGCATTGAAACTGGGCTGAGCAGTGGCAGGGAGAATAGGGCTGATTGCTGATGTGGTGGTTAAACGTGCTTTTCTTCTCGGCTTATTGCTCATCGGCTTGCCATTTAAACGATTATTTGCAGTTAGACTAGAACGGCTTATTGACTGCTTGATGAACTATTTATGGCGGCTTTATGACAAGAGAGAGCGGTTTGTATACAGGCATAAAAAAGGAGCGATAAATCGCTCCTTTTACTTAGACTTGATGTTGTCGAATTAGAAAATGAGGTGAGCCACGCCAGCAATAACAGGCAAAGTCACTAGCGTTCTAAGAATGAACACCACAAACAACTCTAAGAAGTTGACCGGAATTTTGCTACCAATCAATAATGCGCCCACTTCACTCATGTAGATAAGCTGAGTCACAGACAAGGTTGCGATAATAAAGCGGGTCATGTCTGATTCAATAGAGCTGGCTAAAATTGCAGGGATAAACATGTCTGCAAAGCCAACCATAATCGTCTTTGACGCGGCAGTCGCTTCAGGAACTTGTAATAGCTCAAGCAGTGGAATGAAAGGCATTCCTAAGTATTCAAAAATTGGGGTGAATTCGGCAATCATTAAGGCAATAGTACCAATACCCATTACCACAGGGATCACGCCAAAAATCATATCGACGACGTTCTTCACACCATCAATCAAAGTGTGCTTAACTCCGCCAGCTTGAGACGCTTTATTAAGTGCCTGATGCAAACCCCAAGTAAATACGTTATAGCCTTCAGGGATCATTTCATCATCAGAGTGACGAGGCGTCTCATCAATATAGATGTCTTTCTTCCAAGAAAGTGGTGGCAGTTTAGGTACCACTATCGCGGCAACAAAACCAGCAAGACACACTGTGAGGTAGAAAGGGACGAACAAATGCTCCAATTGAACCTGAGAGATCACAACGAGAGAGAAGGTGATTGAAACCGCTGAGAAAGTGGTACCAATCACAGCCGCTTCTCTTTGGGTATAGAAGCGGGCTTCATATTGCTTGGTGGTCATCAAGATCCCGACGCTACCGTCGCCTAACCATGACGCCAGACAGTCGATAGCACTACGACCTGGTAGGTTAAAGATAGGGCGCATAACCTTGGTTAACATGGTGCCTAGTAACTCAAGAAGGCCAAAGTTCAGAAGTAGTGGTAGCAACATACCTGCAAATAAGAATACTGAAAACAGCACAGGTAACAGGTCATTTAGAACCAGCGCCCCGGTTCCGCCTGAGCGTATGGCCTCAGGGCCAACACCAAAGAAGGTTAGCGTGATAAAGATTGCGCCAAGTAAACGCACCACTAACCAGATAGGGCTGACGTTAAATAACGAGTTAAGAAAACGATGTTTAACAATAAATTGTGGCTGAAACACTTTGGTCAGAAGCGAAGCAATCGCTGTGAAGATAACAACAAATGTCACCATTGCGACGATTACACCGCTCAATAGATTCTGTAATCCTTTCGAGATGATCGCGATAGGGATCGTGAGGGCATCTTGATAACTGATTGGCATCATAAACAGCAGTAGACCAATCAAAGACGGCACGATGAAGGTGATTACTGTTTTAATATTGTGGGTTTGTTTTTCTGACACTTTAATTAACACCCTAAATAACGAGTTTTTGCTTAATGACAATAAACAGACGTCTATGCATAAACAGATAAGTTATTGAATATCCATTCAACTGTTAGTTGGCGAGCGAACCGCCATAAAATATCTTAATAACACCATTCTATTATTATGTAGTGTAATTCACTACTGGCGAATAGTTATTAGCTCAATATGATTATTTATATTGTATCGGAAGTTTGCAGAAAAGCACAAAACTTTTTTGCGGTTAAATCTTTTTAAAACAGATGTTTGCAATTGATGCTCAGATGTTAATTTCTTGTATGTCGTTTTCGCCGTCACGTTTATGTTGTGACGGCGAAATGACTTTTTACAGAAGGTTTAACTAAATGTTTTTCTCAAAGATTTTGCTTTTTCCGCATTGAATTTTAACTCTTTAACAGAGGCCTCAACTAGATTAACCGCGCATAGGTTTTCACTCGATGCCTGGCTAATTTGAGTGATATTTTGGTTAATCTCACCGACAACTAAGGTTTGTTGCTCGGCTGCAACCGCATTTTGTACCGCTAAAGCTTGAATTTCTTTCATTGATTGATAGATGGTATCGATTTTATTAGCGGATTTTTCGGCATCTTGGCTGCATAATAATGCTTTAGATTTACTGTTATCCATCTGCTTTGACCATTCGGTTAGCATGGAAAACATTTTATCGACGCTTTTCGATATGCTGGTCGTTGATTGCTGAGTGCGACTCGATAGCGCTCTGACTTCATCGGCAACCACTGCAAACCCTCGACCTTGATCTCCGGCGCGCGCAGCTTCAATCGCCGCGTTTAGCGCGAGCAAGTTGGTTTGCTCGGCAATCGAGTCAATTTCTGACATCGCACTTGCGACTAGCTCTGCTTCTTTATTGAGCAAGTTAGCATTGGCGGCAGCCTCTGCTACAGAATCCGATAGTTGATTAATGCTGATAGCATTTTGCTGCATTTTCTCACGGCTTTCGTGACAAACTTGATAGGTTTGCTGAATACTTTCAGAAGTTGATTGGGTATTTTTAGCGACTTCACTAATCGTCGATCCCATCTCTTCGGTGGCACTGGCAATAAGTTCTATCTGCTGGTTCTCAAGATTGAGACCAACATGGGTTTGTTGTGCCGCTGCGATTAACTGGCTCGCAATATCTTCAATATGCTCGGCATTGTCTTGTGAGCGACCAAGCACGCCTTGTAGCTTGGCATCTTTCATCATAAGTTGAAAATCGAGTAAAGATGAAGTGTCACGACCACAATAGATAAAGCGGCTGATAGAGTCGTACTCTTGTTTCATCTTCATTAATCTTGCAGGTACTTTAAACGCCTCGTCATAAAAAATGGCCAGGTTGACGGCCATTAAGATGATGCCTGCAATGATGACCGCCCAGCCCCATATTGCACCGGCAATCAATAGCCCAGTACTTGCACAGATTGCTGAGAGCAATCTCTTATTGGCTAAGCTGATGGGATCATCGACACGTTTACCTTGATTGAGGCGCTGGTAGATTTCTGTGGCTTTATTGGTGAGTTGGGGGCTTGCCGCCATGCGAACTGATTGATAGCCGATGAGCTGACCTTTTTCAAATAAGGGCGAAACAAATGCATCGACCCAATAGTATCGGCCATCTTTACAGCGGTTTTTAACCACGCCGCGCCAAGATATGCCCGCTTCTAATTTACTCCACATCTCTTTGAATGCCGCCTTGGGCATGTCTGGATGACGAACCATATTATGATTGTTGCCGATAAGCTCTGTTTCACTAAAGCCTGACACTTCAATAAACCTTTGGTTTACGTAGGTGATAACACCGCGTCTATCAGTGGTCGATATGAGTTGATCTGTCGGGGTTAACTTAACTTCCTGATTGATAAGGCTTACCTGTTTTCTTGTCATTATTATTCCGTGTGACAGCAAAAAGCATCGCAATTCCACAGCAATGCATTAACACAATGTTGTAGGGTATCTCATTAATACACTTGTTTAAATTGTCGGATGTGATTTTTTGTATATCTTTTTGAATAACACGTTTGTTGACTGATTTAAGCTAACTTTTTGGGTTTAAAATCTTTTTATCCTATGATTTTTAGATTGTTTTTAGTAAAAGGCTTGATATTCTGTTTCGTAGGCTATAGAAATAACAAATGCGTTACATTTCCGTGTCATAAATGTTTATTAAAACTCTGAGCTAGACCTCGTTACAGTAAGCCAATTCGATATACATTAATAAACGTTAATAAAGAGGTTAATTAGGTAACTATGCTCGTTAAAAAATACAATAAAGTGTCAAGGTTAGCGTTTAGGTTTGGCATGCTGGGTATTTTTGGCCAAGTACTAGGCCTAGTGCTATCTATTGTGATGTTCGAGCACTTTGACGGTCAGGGATATAGCTTTTTAAACCATACATTGAGTGAGCTAGGCAGTTATGGACACTCTCGTTATGCCGTTATCGTCAATGGTGGGCTGTTTTTTGGCGGCCTGTGTGTAGTGCTATTTTGCTTACTGAGCCTTCAACTTGGCGACTCAGTTTGGCGTTACCCTTTTTTCATCAGTCTTGGACTGACCTATTTAGCCTTTGCTGCGACGGGTCTTTTTCCGATTAATGTCTACCACTTACATACCATCGCTATCAAATACTTCTTTATTTTTGGCTGTTGTAGCTTGATGTTTTATGCGACTTTTCAGTTTATGTCTGCAGAGCCAACGTTTTCAGTTTTGAGTCATATTTGTGGGGCGTTTGCATTTTTGTCTATGGCTGCTTTTTTGTTGCTCCCGCTACTCGCGCTAAATTTAACGGAAGGCAATGGGGAATTTTTTAACGAAATGCTAGTGGACCCATCTCGTCCCGAAATGTGGTGGCCAGCCATAGTGCAATGGATTGGCGTAGCCACCTTTTTATTATGGAGTGCTTTGGTGGTTAAGGATCTAAATACAAGATACCGTTAGCACGACTCACTTAGCTTAATGTCCCAACGCGTTATTTACACTGTGTTGAAATCTGGCTAAATCCGGCTGATTGGTGCCAATAGCCGTTACAAGATAAGTCTTTATCGGTTGTTGGTTGAAGCAGGACGTTTTCTGCAATTGCTATACTGCCTAGGCTATTTGGTGACACTCTAAAGTAATCGACTCCCATCAGTTTCATCTGCTCAACCTCATTTGAGAGATCAATCAAACTTGCCGATTGGGTTTGAATACCGTTTAGCCTAAGTAGAGGTTGATCATCCATAGTTTGGGCGAGCAACCCTTTAGAGTGAGACAAGCACACGATTTGGCAATTATCTTTTTGCAGTCCCTGCTGGCGAGCGGTAAAGCATCGAGCAGAGTGAGCCAGTGGCAAATAGCCATGACCAAAGACTTCCACTTCAAAAGGGAGTGGTTTTTCTGACTCAATAACATGAGTTAACCACTCTTTCGACAGTTCAATCGGCATTACAAAACGTTGCATACCCCACTGGTGCAGTTTCTTTAGGGTTGCAAAGTTATAGTTGTTGACGGTTGGGCCGCAGACAAAGGGTAAGTTACGCTCTTTGGCTGCTTGCACCGCACCCATGTCATTGGCTTCGATAATAAATTCGCCGTTATCAACATGTTTTTGCAGCTCGGTATATTCAGACGGCGCTTCTAGCAGGGCAAGAGTCGATAACACCACTTGTTTACCTGACTCCTTTAGCATCTGTGCTATTACAAAGTAGTCTGAAAACTTAAGCTGGCGACGACGGCTACAGACCGTTTCGCCCAAATAAACCAGTGGGATATTGCTTTGTGCAACCTGCTGATAAAACTCGTTAACTTTTTCTTTTTCCCAGCAATATTGCAATGGTCCGAGTGACGTTTTCATTATTAATCCTTATTGCCAGTTACGCTCATAAGCGCCAAGAGTGGTCGTTTGTCCCTCAGAGACTTTTGCTAACGCCTGCTCCCAAGACTGCTGTGTTTGGTACTTTTCTGGCGCTGACATATAGCTGTCGATAGCAGCGCGCCACACCTTAGTAACCTGTTCAACATAAGCTGGGCTGCGTTGACGACCTTCTATTTTTAGCGATACCACGTTAGCTTTGGCAAGCTCTGGTAGCAGGCTTAAGGTATTGAGGCTGGTTGGTGACTCAAGGATATGGCTAGGTTTGCTATTTTCAGTTGTGGTGTAACGGCCCTTACAAACAACCGGATAACCCATCTGCTCATCTAGTCCTGATTTATCGATAAGTACATCGTTTAGTAATGTTAAGCGGTTACTACCATCTTCTTGCCAGCGTACGTGCTTAGCGGGTGAGCAAGAGCCGCCGGTGTTCGGTGATTGACCCGTCACATAAGAAGAGAGGTGGCAGCGACCTTCGGCCATAATACACAGGCTACCAAAGGCGAAAACCTCTAGGTCAACCGGTGTGACCTTAGCCAAATCGCGTACCTGCTTCATCGACAGAACACGAGGCAGTACCGCGCGCTCAATATTAAATTCTTCTTTATACAGCTTAAGTGCCCCTAAGTTGGTGGCGCTCGCTTGTACTGACAGATGCAGTGGTAGATGAGGGTATTTGCTATGGGCGTAATCGAGTAACGATAAGTCAGCCATGATTAATGCGTCGACACCGGTATCTGCGGCAAGGTCGATAGCCTGATACCAACGGCTTTCTTCACCAGGCTTTGGAAAGGTATTAATGGTTAAAAATATTTTTTTGCCACATTTTTTTGTGTATTCAGCTGCTTGCTGAAGTTTTTTTGGCGTGAAATTTAACCCTGCAAACGACCGTGCATTGGTATCGTCCTTTAGACCCAGATAGACCGCGTCAGCTCCAGCGTTGAGGGCGGTTTTGAGAGAGGCGAGATTTCCCGCGGGGCACAGCAATTCCATGTGGTAGCTCCAAAAATAATGAAACAGGAGTTTAAAAGGGAATGAAGATCATATTTTTGATGTAAAACAGGTTTGTGATCATAAAAGCTAGGTAAAATTCCTTTCTTTGCCACATTTTGGATACATATTTACATGCAAGGTTTTTTTCCTAACAAGTTAGCGCAACAAATACTCGAAATTGGGCCTAAAGCCATTGCTCGTCCTTTAGCCATTGTGCCGTTTGCGATGAAAGCTGAGCTACTAAAGCGCATCTTAGGCTTGTTACTTGCCGAGCAAGCTGAAGATGATGAATTGAGCTTTTTAGAAGGGCGTTGGGTTGCGATTAACATTGAAGACTTAGGATTAACTTTCGAAGTGACATTTGATAAATGCTGGCAAGTTCGTCAGTTGCAAAGCGCTGAAGTGACTTTTACTGCTCAATCTAAAGAGCTGTTATTGATCGCGGCGGCTAAAGAAGATCCTGATACCCTATTTTTCCAGCGTAAGCTTTGCATCGAAGGGGATACCGAACTTGGACTTGAAGTTAAAAACCTACTGTTAAGCGTCGAATTTGATGCCATGCCGGTAGCGATTAGAGTGACAATTGAAAAGTTGGCGCAAGCGCTACAATCTTTACAAGCGAAAGCACAGCCGAGTTTTGCGTAACGCCTTAGCGGTATAGGCTCAGCGCTTGTAGACTAAGGGCTAAGCTAAGCGTCTAGGAATGTGGGCTAACCTTTAGGTTAAGCCGCATTCCTCAAACGGCATAGCTCAAGCCACACTTATGAAGCAAACTCCAGAGGTTACATTCCTAATGCTAGGCTCCTAACGCCACGCTCCTAACGCAAGAGGCTAAGCCTCTAAGTTAAAGTCAGCATCAAGCTCAAAGGTTAAACGCTCCTTGGTCACAGGGTGATTAAGGATTAACCTTTGAGCATGGAGGTGTAATCGATTCGATTTACTGCCATAAAGATCATCGCCAATGATAGGCAGGTGTAAGCCATTATGGTGAGCGCAATGCACTCTAAGTTGATGGGTTCGCCCTGTATGAGGATACAGATATAGCATGGTATGTTTCGCACTGCGAGATTTTACCTGCCATAGGGTATGGGCATGTTTACCATGTTCATGACACACCAGTTGGCGTGGTCTGTCATCTAAGTCACCTCGCAGCGGTAAGTTAATTTCGCCTTGCTCCCCTTGCACAACTCCGGCGACTTGGGCTATATAACGTTTTTCTATTGTTCGGGCAATAAACTGTTGCGCCAGCGACTTATTGGCGTCACGGGTAAGCGCTATCACCATTAACCCAGAGGTCGACATGTCTAAGCGGTGCACAATCAATGGACCGGTAGCCTGAGGAAACATCGATTTCATTCGGGCATACACAGAGTCGGTAATGTTTTTGCCGGGTACAGAGAGAAATTCCGCGGGTTTGTTAACCACCACTATCGTTTCATCTTGATATACTATCTCGATAGATTTGCCCGCGGCAGGATTGGTTAACAAAGGATTGGCATCCATTGCAACGCCTTCAAGCATGTGGCTTAAAATAGGCCGGCACTTACCCTGACAAGAACCATAAAAGTTCATATGTTGTTTAATCTCAGACTTTGGTGATGCGCCCCACCAAAATTCAGCCATAGCCAATGGGGTATAGCCTTGGCTAAAAGCAAATTGCAGTAGCTTAGGCGCTGCGCACTCACCGGCACCCGCTGGTGGCTGCTCGGTTGGACTGTCTTTAAAGATCTGGTTGAGATCTTTTAACTTACCCGCTTGATTTAAAAATTGATACTGGGCGAAGATCTGTTTCTGTAACTGGTTAGATTGTTGGGCGCGGGTGGCTTTTAATTGCGAGATTTGTGCAAGTAGGTCATTAAGCTGCTTTGATACTTCACTACATTGTTCATCTCCAGCTTGCTTAATTGCCTTGAGTTGAAACTTCTCGGCGACGCTTTCTTTACCTAACTCGATATTAAGCTCACTTAAGATAGTCTGGTTTTGTTGTGCGTCTGCTACCGCTCTGCGTAATTTACGTGCTTTACGATTTTCAATAATCAGTGCTCTAAATGCTTCTAGTTCATGATTTGACTGGTCGAGTAATCGCTTTAACTCTGTGGTAAGCGTTGCTATATCAGGATTTTTTTCAGCATTTTTTAGCTGTTCAGTTAATTGATTAAGCGCCAGCATACCGGCATGAAAAAAGCTTTCTTCGGCCAACATATCAAAAACCGGTGGTACAAAGCCATTGAGTAGGTTTTGTTCGGCTAATTTTCCGGAAAACGCGGCTAAATAGCCAAGTTCACCGTGTGGATTGCGAACCAGCAATACCCCGAACATTTTGCCGATAGCACTGTTTTTGTCTGTGCTTAAACCTTCATCTAACCGAGTCTCTAAACCAAAGTTATGCTGCCATTTTGTTTGCGTACCCAGATAGGTTTGCAACTCTTTCGCGGCCAATAAACACAGTGGATGTGGCTCGTAATAAAAAGGAAAGGTAAAGCGCTGCGGTAGCTCATAGCTATCGATAGCAGATTTGAAACGAGTAAAGCAGTGCTGAGCTGAGTACATGGGCATCTAACATCTTTTTGGGAAGGATAAACGAGCGCTAAACTAAATTGGGTTAACCTAAATCAAACTTAAGCAAACTTAATCAAATTAAATCGAATCCAATTAAACTGGGCTAGCACGGTAATAATGAGGCGAGATTTTACGCTGTCACGCCGATGATGTCATTAGTCGGGGCGAGATGTTCCGCTATAGCTTTATGATGCGTTAAACAATAAAAGTGGAGCCATTAGGCTCCACTTTTATCATCAACAGAGGCCGATTAAACTGGCTTGCCCGTGATGATATGATATTTAACTAATAGCTCATCGTCAGACTCTTTGTGGTCTGGGTCAACAGCGATGCAGTCGATAGGGCAAACGGAGATGCAAGTGGGTTTGTCGTAATGACCGACGCATTCGGTGCAAAGTATAGGATCGATCTCATAGATCTCTTCACCCATGGTGATAGCTTGGTTCGGACACTCTGGCTCACACATGTCACAGTTGATACAGCTGTCGTCGATTAATAATGCCATCTAATTAATATGCCTTATAAAAATTATTCATAACAAGCGCTTACGTACATTCCTTATAATGGTAATAGCTTTTCTTTTGTCCGGTTGACCGCGGTTCCATCACGTTGATCCCCCCTATTTCAGTAACACAAAATAGCAACACAAACTTAAGTCAAGTTTGGTGAAGTTTCGTATGAAATTAGCGAAAAAATCGTACCGAAAAAAGGATGGAGTAAAGTCTCTTGAACTCAAGTATATCACAGGGTAAGGGCAAACCTAGCTTATCTGATTACAAGATGGCAGTTGTGAAATGACAAAGCTATGGACTTGTTATTCAGGCTCACAGATACAATCGTGTGTTACGGCGTTAAAGACTGCTATAAGGGGTAAAACCTTGGAGAGCTAAGAATGAAACCATTTTCATCCTTAGCTCTTAACTCTTAGTTCTTAGAGCATAGCACTCGTATCAAAATTAGAAATTAGCTCGATTGAGCTAAAATCTATTTGCTGGACTAATGTTTTACTCAGCTTTTATGGCGTCACTACGTTAAACCAGAAGTTGAAATCATCTAGCATGGTGAGAAACGCCTTAAACTGCTGCCTGTCACCCGTAAGCTTTACTGAGCCATTTTTAATCGCGTCATCGAAGCTGAGCTCTTTAAGCTGAATACTGTTCATGGTTTCCATCGTCATCTCTAAAGCCACATCAGGGTTATCGACTTGATTTCGACTATGGTGTAGTACTGCATTCTCTAATGTCAGCGTGTACTTGCTGTTAAGGTCGGTAAAATCAATATTGATATTAAGTAATTTACCTTCAGCTTTGCTTGAATCTAACCTTACTGCTAAGAAATCAAACAACATCTCAGGTGTCATCGCTCTAATGGTATCAGGTGTTGCTGTTTGTGTGCCTCCAGCCGATGGTACGCCGTTCCTTAGCTCATAAGCGCCTTGCAAATACACTGAGCGCCAAGGGCCTGATTCTGCTTGATAGCCAAGCTGCTCGAAAGCATCGGCTAATAGCTCTTTAGCGGGCTGACTGTCAGGGTTAGCAAATACGGCATGTTTCATCACTTCTGCGACCCAGCGATATTCTCCTTGATCAAATGAAACCTGTGCTTTCTTGAGCACTGCAGCTTCGCCTCCCATAAACTCCATATACTTTTTCGCAACCATTTCAGGTGGTAGGTTGTTGAGGTTGGAAGGGTTACCGTTATACCAGCCCATATACCTTTGATATACTGCGCGGCTGTTATGGCGTAAGGTGCCGTAATATCCCCGTGTTGGCCAATTTTGCTCAAGTTCTGCTGGAAGCGTTATCATTTCGGAGATCTCTTCGCCTGTATAACCTTGATTCATCAAGCGAACAGATTGGTCGTGAGTAAACTTGTAAATATCACGCTGCTTTTTAAAGTATGGAATGATATTTTCACTGTCCCATACTGGCCAGTGGTGACTCTGAAACTTCACTTTAGCTTGCTGTCCCCAGGTATCTATTGTTTCGTCCAGATAACTTGACCAAATCAAGGCATCTCGTACCTGAGCGCCGCGCAGGGTTAAGATATTGTGCATGGTGTTAGTGGAATTCTCAGCCATCCATAGTGCTTTCATGTCTGGAAACCAGGTGTTCATCTCAGCAGGTGCTTCACTGCCTGGAGTCAGCTGAAACTCCATATTAACCCCATCAATGTTGAGCATTTCACCGGTTTTAGTGATCTCATGACTTGGCAGTAATAGGCCCGCAAGCCCTGTTGACACCGTCATCCCTAGGCCACCATTGACCCCCCCTTTAGCATTACGAGGCAGTAAGGCACCATACATATATACTGCGCGTCGTCCCATGGCGTTACCAGCAATCACATTTTCTGAGACCGCGTGTTCGGTAAAGTGCTCGGGGGCAATAATTTGTACCTTGCCCGAGGCGACATCTTCTGCCGTTGCAATCCCGGTGGCACCGCCATAGTGATCGATATGACTATGGCTATAGATGATGGCAACAACCGGGCGTTCACCCAGTTGCTCATTGATAAAATCAAGCGCAGCTTTGGCAGTCTCGGGTGAAATAAGCGGATCGAAGACAATCCAACCCGTTTTGCCCTTAATAAACGTGATATTGGTCAGATCGAATCCGCGAATTTGATAGATATCTTCAGTGACTTCAAATAAACCATGCTGCATTACGAGTTGCGAGTTACGCCACAAACTAGGGTTAACAGTATCAGGGGCATCCTTATCGATACTGATATAACTTTTATATTGTTCAAGATCCCAAACGACATTGCCTTGTGCATCTTTAATGGTGACAGTGTCAGGTTTAGCAATAAAGCCCCGCTGTGCATTTTTAAAATCCTGTTTGTCACTGAAGGGCAGTGCCTCAAGGACGGCAGCATTTTCTGTTTTGGTAAATTCGGTTGCGGGTTTTGATTGCGTTGCTGCAATACTTGAGTGAGGTAACGCTAGAGAAAATGCTATTAGCAGGGGAAGCTTGGATCTAATCATTATAAATTCCTTTTATAACGGAGAACTGAATGAGATGTGGAAATTGTGAGCAAAGTGTTATTAACTTAACCAGAAGTGATTGAATTATCAATGGCTAATGTAGATTAGGGACGGGCAATGATTTTATGTTGGATAAATAAAATTAAGGCCCGAGTTTCGGGCCTATTGTAGTGCTTTATTACTTTGAGTCTTAAGCAGGCGTAACCGTTGGTTGATGCGGGTTACGGGTATCTTGGCCTTGTGGCAAGTTACGCAGTAATACGGCTTTGTCTAATTCAACGCCAGCAGGCACGTCTAGGAATACAAAGTGACCTGAACCCAGACCGGCTTCAACACTTTCACCTTTACGGTTAATTAGGCTATCAACATTCATTGTTAGGTTGCCTTGTGGCGTCATCACCTCAACGCTATCACCAACAAGGAACTTGTTCTTCACGTCAATTTCAGCAAGCCCCGCTTCATTACGAACGCCGGTAAACTCACCCACAAACTGCTGAGTATCGCTAATTGAATAGCCATAATCATAGTTTTGGTATTCATCATGCACGTGACGGCGTAAGAAACCTTCGGTGTAACCTCTGTGCGCTAAACCTTCTAGGTTATGCATCAAGGTACGGTCAAAGTCTTTACCTGCAGCGGCATCTTCAATCGCTTGACGATAAAGCTGCGCGGTACGAGCAACATAGTAGAAAGACTTAGTACGACCTTCAATTTTCAGTGAATTTACGCCCATCTTAGTTAAGCGTTCAACGTGCTGAATCGCGCGCAGATCCTTAGAGTTCATGATGTAAGTACCATGTTCATCTTCAAACGCTGGCATGTATTCACCAGGACGTCCGGCTTCTTGTAATAACACGATCTGATCAGAAGGCTGGCCTGCACCTAATGTTGGCGTTTCAATTTGCACACCTGGATTAACGGCAACAATATCACCTGATTCTGTTTGCTGCGCTTCATGTACATCGTACTTCCAGCGGCAAGCATTGGTGCACGTACCTTGGTTAGGATCACGCTTGTTGATGTAACCAGACAATAGACAACGGCCTGAATAAGCCATGCATAGTGCGCCGTGTACGAAAACTTCTAACTCGATATCTGGGCAGCGTTGTCGAATTTCTTCGATTTCATCCAGTGATAGTTCACGAGATAAAATGACACGCTTGATGCCTTGCGACTCCCAGAACTTAACCGATGCCCAGTTAATGGCGTTGGCTTGAACGGATAAATGTACCACTTGATCAGGAAACGCTTCGCGCACCATCATGATAAGACCTGGATCTGACATGATTAACGCATCGGGTTGCATAGCAACCACAGGCTCCATATCTTTGATATAAGTCTTTAGCTTAGCGTTATGCGGCGCAATGTTGCTTACCACATAAAGTTTCTTGTTTAAGCTGTGAGCTTCCTTAATACCCGCTGCCAAATTTTCCATTTTAAAGTCGTTATTACGCACGCGAAGACTATATCTAGGCTGGCCTGCATAAACAGCATCGGCGCCATAGGCAAAGGCGTAACGCATATTTTTTAATGTACCAGCAGGGGACAATAGCTCAGGTTTAAACATAATAGCTTCTCTGTTAACGGATAAGGATTCGACAATCGGCGCGCATTTTACTTAATGCGGGTGTGCTAATGCAAGAAAGTCAGCCGCATATAATAAGTGGCTTTGGGTCGATCTGAGTCGTTTATTATAAAATCTTGTGATCGCCTTATCATTTTTTAGTCATTTTTATCTTAATCTTGCCACTTGACTAAGTATTGACCCATTAATGCCTTTTTGCACGCACCTCAAAGCGTTCTACTGATATACTCGATTTGCTGCAAATTAATACGAGTAATAAGGGAGTTGAGATGTCTACAGAGCATCAAGTATTAGTTGGTTTATTGAAGAAATTGAAGTCAGACGTCTTAGTTTTACCGACCTTGCCTGAAGTGGCAATGCGAGTGCAAGAAGTGGTTGGAAAAGAAGATGTTAGTCTAAAAGATGTCGCGAGTATTATTGGTCAGGACGCGGCGATTTCTGCGCGGGTGATCCGTATCGCGAATAGTGCTATGTATAGCCGTGGCATCCCAGCTGAAAACGTTAATGCGGCAATTAATCGTATTGGGTTAACTCAGATTAAATCTATTGTGACATCAATTGCGATGGAGCAGCTGTTTATCTCCACCAATCAAATGGTGTGGGAAGTGATGGATGAGGTATGGAGTTCATCCATTGATGTCACAGCCGCCGCGTGCGCGATGTTGCAGGTTTATAATGCTAACAATCCAGGCTGCAAGCTAAACTTCGACACTATGACATTAGCAGGTCTGGTGCATAACATTGGTGCGTTGCCGGTACTGACTGAGGCAGAGGCGCAGCCTGAGCTATTTGATAGCATAGAAATGTTGCGAGCCTTAGTGAAAAAACTGCAAGGTCCATTAGGACGAGCGGTACTAAAAAGCTGGGAATTTTCACCCGATGTTATGCAAGTGGTAGAACGTTGGGCGGATTTGACATATACCGCAGATAAAGTCAGTTATTTAGACTTTATTCGAGCTGCTGCATTTTATACCGGAGAGTTAAGAGCGGGAGCGGACTTAGAGCAAAGAATGGCGGTGTTCATTGAACGTGGTTTACCCGTATCGAGTGAAGAGTTAACGGATGAACGCTTTATCGAGGTGTATCAATCGATTAAAGCGAGTTACGAATAACAGCCACCTGTTACCTTGCCGTTAAAAACTACAGCTATAGTGCGTAGTTGCGTTGGTGTTACTAGGCGCTATAGTTTATAACTGAATAAGTCGAGACATAATAACGGTTAAAGTACTCATTGATGGACAGTTTTTGGATGATTGTTGCTGTATGTTTGTTGCTACTCATTTTATTGGTATGCGCACTCTGGCGGCAGCAAAAGCTTCGCCACTTTGTTGAACAGTTACTTGAGTCGTTTAAGCTGTACGGTATCTCTTTCCCCCCTAATACTTCTTTATCGGCACTTTTGAGTGGGTTAACTGATGCAGTGGAGCAGTTACATACTCAAAGCCAGCAAGCCGAGAGTGATAAACTGACTGAGCTTGATAATCGCTTAAGCATGAAACGAAAAATGGCCGAATTAATGCCGCTCGACAAAGGTAGCCTGGTTCTTCTCGATATTTATCGCTTTCGATATGTGAATGACCTATTTGGATTTAATTTTGGTGATGAGTTATTAAAACAGATGGCAGCTAGGGTCAAAGACCTATCACCCGACGGCTCTTTGATAGCCAGAATGAATGAAGATGAATTTCTTATCTATTTCACCGCTGCGAGGTCGCAACAACAGTTGCTACAGCTTATCGATAAGCTACAACTTCCCTATGATATTTTTGGCAGTATGATTACCACTCGAGTACAGTTGGGGCATCTAGCTTTAGAGCCGTTTCATAGTGATATTAGTACTATGTTACGCAGGCTCGATTTAGCGCTTAAAAAAGCCAAGACTCATGATGAGGCGCTATCTGAATATCTCCTCGGTGACGATGCGGTACAGATCCGGGAAGTGTCTATTATCAATAGCCTCGCTAAGGCGTTACGTGATGGCGAGCTCTACATGGTTTATCAGCCAAAGCAAAGTTTCCCTAAAGGAGATTGCCAGCAAGTTGAGGCATTAATGCGTTGGCAGCATCCACAGTTGGGGAGCATTTCACCTGCGGAGTTTATTCCTCTTGCGGAGTATTCGGGGATGATTAATATTGTCAGCCAATGGGTACTCGATGAGGTGTTTGCCCAACAGGCACGCTGGCAACAAAACGAGATTAAGCTACAAGTGGCCGTAAACTTGTCGACTCAAGATCTGCGCAGTGCATCTTTGATAGCAGGTATAGAGGCCAGGCTAGAGCAGTATCAACTCGAGGCAAGTTCGATATCGATTGAAATCACCGAAAGTAAATTGATGCAAGATCTTGATGGGGCGATTGCAACCATTAACGATTTACGCCGTCTTGGCGTCGATGTAGCGATTGATGATTTTGGTACGGGTCACTCGTCCTTGGCTTATCTTAAGTATCTACCCGTTGATGAAGTGAAGATAGATAAAGCATTTTTGGATGATTTGGAAATCGATGGTCGTGCTAGGCACATTATGGATACCAGTATTCGTTTAGCTAAAGGACTTGGTTTTAAAGTGACTGTAGAAGGTGTTGAAACCGAAGATATTTTGCAATTACTTTTAGGGATGGGAGTGGATAAAATTCAAGGCGATATTTTTTCCAGGCCATTGAAACCTAAAGATCTTGAAATACGCTGGCCAAAATTAAGCGGTATGGGTTAGTGATACACTCTTGAATTAATCAAGGTGGGGGTTGGATAATGGCCCACCTTGATTGTTTACAAGAGATAAGGCCGCTAAAAGATAACGGGCTCAGAAAAGGCCTCTCCTAAGCGCTCAATTAATCGCTGTGGCATTGGGCTAAGTTGACGCTTCTTGTTCATACATATCATTTCAATCTGGGCTGTTACCGCAGGTTTCTTACCATTTGGTCGCCAGATCTCCTGTAGCCATACAGTACGATACTTGCTTTCGAAGTAAAACTTGGTGCGAATATCAATAATATCGGCAAATTCAACACCATCATGGCAGAGCATATCGCTACGATACACAGCAAAACCCAAGTCATGTTCATCCCATAAGCTTGCTAAGCTCTTTGCGCCAATCACATGTTCGCGAGCGCGCTCAAAGTACTTTAAAAAATTTGGGTGATAAACCACGCCTGAAAAATCGGTGTCTTCGTAATAGATCTGTACAGGAAAGTGATAGGTTTTACTTTGCTGGATAGACTTAGCGTCAGTAATTTTTGAATGTAGGGTATTAGGCTGTGACATAGTGATTTTGCTTTGTATTTGTCGCTATAGGGTATTTATGTCTCAGCTTAACATAGCCCTAAGCGTGCTTAGGGATAAACTCGTTAAATGTACAAATTGTGAGTTAAATTTGAGTTTTTAGTAAAATATCCATTAGAATAATCTTATTGAAAAAAGACTTATTGAAAGAAGTCTCATTGAAAGCAGTCTCATTGAAAGCAGTCTAATGGAGTGGTATTAAAATGGCAGAGAAGATCATTGAACTAAAAACACACATGGGTGAAGGCTGGAAAATCACTAGCCAAGTGAGAGAGCACCTACTTGTGATAGATCAACCAACAGCGGGCAATGAAGGCGCTAACCCCTTAGAGACATTTGTTTTTTCATTAGCGGGCTGTATTTCTACTATCGCGAAAATGGTTGCAAGAGAACAGAAAATCACCCTTAAACAATTTGATGTGTCGGTTCAGGCACTGTTAAATACTGCGGGTTTATTGGGGCAAGACTCAGAAGACCCGGTAGGCTTTAAGCATATTGATATCAAGGTTGAAGTCGACGCATTTATCAATGGTGAGCAACTATCAAACGAGCATAAAGCACAATTTCTCGATACTGTGTGCCATCGTTGCCCTGTACACGATAACCTACTTAAACCCACGTTAGTCAATCATCAAGTCTTCTAATGACTGGCAGGCTCGCTAGCGAGCCTGCAGACTTATCTATTGCCGCTGTTTATCCATATTGTAGCGCTTAGGCGCCAGCCACTTATACAGACGAAAGATCCTAATCCCAGCAAGTTAGCAGTATACTTTTATTCGTTTTGACTCTGATTTTAACTTTGATTTTAACTTTGATTTTGACAACGGCTAAATCTGGTAATACCTCGAAAAGTCCCATTCAATGTAGAATCAAGTGCAGATATAGGATTATCCAGACTTTGAATCTTGGTTGTTTTTTGTCTATCTTATATAAAAACATTTGAATTCAACGCTTTTACCTAGGGACATTCAGTTTGATAGAAGGTTACAGCTTAGGTTAAGGTAGTACTGATGAACACGGTTAGTTAATCAGGCGCATTCCAGTGTGACTTTTTTCAAGGACGAATAATTTCTTATGGATCAAGATTTAACTCTTTCTTTTATTCAAAATGCCGCATTGTTATTGGCCATTGTGCTTGTGTATGACGCTTTTCCTCGAAGTAATAAGCGAGAACTAGACATTATGTGGCGGGTGGGCATAGGTCTGCTGGTTTCTGTTATCACCATTTCCATCATGTTAATGCCCTGGCAGCACAGTGAAGGCGTTTTCTTTGATGCTAGAAGCGTTATTTTAAGTATTTGTGGTCTTTTTTTTGGCGGAGTCCCAACTTTAGTCGCAGTTGTTATTAGCAGTTTATATCGATTAGTGGAAGGCGGCATTGCGGTATGGCCCGGGATCGGCACTATAGTAACAGCGGGCCTTATGGGTTACTTGTGGCGTAGATATCGTAACGGTCCAATAAGTGATATAAATTTTAGTGAGTTGTTTGCCTTTGGTCTCGTCACAAACTGTATTATTTTACTTTGGGGGCTGACTATGCCCGCAGAGATGGCGATCAGTTTATTACAACAGATCACTCTTCCTTTTCTGGTTATCTTTCCTTTCACGACAGCAATACTTGGCATGCTATTGTCACGACGTATAGAAATCGCGCGCGATCAAAAAATTAAGCTACAGGATCACCTGTTATTTAAGTCACACTTCCAGGCTGGCAACATGGGGATAGCCATAACCGATAAAGGTTATCAATGGATTAAGGTGAACCCTAACCTCTGTGAGATGCTTAAATATACCGAACAAGAATTATTGAGTTTATCTTGGCCTGAACTGATGTTATCGCAGGATTTTCATCTCTATAAGCATTACTTTAATCAGATGCTGGACGGTGAAATTAACGAGTTTGAGCTCGACATTCGCCTTTACTCAAAAGATGAGACCATCGTTTACACCCATATGACGGTTGCCTGCCAAAGAGCGCAGTCTAAAGTTGAGTTGGTGATTACAGGGTTACTCAATCGCACCTTACAAAAAGAAGCCGAATTGGGAAAGCTTGCCAGTCAAGAGCAGTTGGGCTTAGTGCTGGCGAGTAGCGAGCTAGGGTTTTGGGATTGGGATATTCGGCATGACATCATAGAGCGCAATGAACATTGTGCTGAGCTGTTAGGTTGTGACTTCGAGACCTTGAGCCGAGAGCCTAAGCGTTGGGTTAATGCTATTCATGCTGAAGACCGAGTCGCGGTATTAAAGTCCATTGATGCGCATCTAAATGGTGAAACGGAACAATATAAAGCGGAATACCGTATTCACAACCAAAATAACGAAACCTTATGGATCCTTGATACTGGTAAAGTGATGGCACGTGATGACAGCGGTCGTCCGGTAAGAATGTGTGGCATACATACCGATATAACCGATAGAAAGCAGGTAGAAGAGTCACTAAAGCTCGCGGCGTCGGTGTATAACAACAGCAGTGAAGCGATGAGCGTTCAAGATGAACAAGGCTTTATTATCAACACGAATGCGGCATTTACTGATATTACGGGCTACAGCGAGGCGGAAATTAAGAACCAAAATATCAAAGTTCTACAGTGTAACCGCAATAACCGTAATACTTATAGACAGATGAGCGTAGCGATAGAGCAAGTCGGGCGTTGGCAAGGAGAGGTGTGGCTTAGGCGCAAAAGTGGTGAAGAGTTTGTGGTTTGGTTAACACTAAATTCATTGTTTGATGCTAAGGCACAGACCCAACGTCGGGTGGCACTGTTTTCAGATATCACAGATAAAAAACAAGCTGAACAGATCATTTGGAAGCAGGCAAATTATGACCCATTAACTGGGCTACCTAATCGGCGCATGTTGCTCGATTACCTTAACGCTGAGATCATGAAGTCAGACAGTCGCGAACAACACTTTGCGCTAATGTTCATCGACTTGGACTACTTTAAAGAGGTGAACGATACCTTAGGCCATGACATGGGAGACATGCTGCTATCTGAAGCGGCCAAACGTCTTAAAGCTTGCATCAGAGAGAGCGATGTCGTTGCCCGATTGGGTGGTGATGAATTTACGGTGGTATTGTCTGGTATTACCGATATTAAAGGGGTCGATAAGGTTGCGAAACATATATTAACGCGAATTGCAGAGCCCTACAGCTTAGGCGAAGAGACCGCCTATATTAGTGCCAGTATTGGTATTACTCTGTATCCCGATGACGCAGCCACCATTGATGGCTTGTTAAAGCACGCCGATCAGGCGATGTACGCAGCCAAAGATGAGGGGCGAAATCGATTCCATTACTTTACCCCCTCGATGCAACGTTACGCGAAACATAGAATGCGCTTGATTCAAGATCTACGTCATGCAATTACAAACCATGAGTTTGAGCTTTATTATCAGCCTATTGTCTGCTTAAAAGGAAGCGAGGGGATAAAAGCCGAAGCCTTGATCCGTTGGCGACACCCTAAGCGGGGACTCGTGTCACCAATAGAGTTTATTTCTGTTGCCGAAGAAACGGGGCTCATTATTGATATTGGTAATTGGGTATTCCATCAAGCGGCAAGACAAAGTGCTTTATGGCGCGATAGATTCGGCGTAAATGTGCAGATAAGTATTAATAAATCTCCGGTGCAGTTTAGAGACGAAGGGGATAGCTTTGAGTCTTGGGTCGCACTGCTTAATACCTTAGGGTTAACTAATAATAATATCTGTATTGAAATCACCGAGGGTCTATTACTGGATGGCAGTAGCGCCATATCTTCAAAGTTGGCGCAATATAGAGAGTCTGGCATGCAGGTCTCGTTGGATGATTTTGGTACCGGATACTCTTCGCTGGCATACCTTAAAAAGTTTGAAATAGATTATTTGAAAATTGACCAATCCTTTACCCGAAACTTAGACAGCAGTAATGACGACTTTACTTTGTGCGAAGCCATTATCGTTATGGCTCATAAACTGGGAATGAAAGTCATTGCAGAAGGGGTTGAGACCGACTATCAACGTAAAGTGTTGACCGATGCTGGCTGTGATTATGGCCAAGGGTACCTGTTCTCAAGACCTGTTCCGGTTGAAGAGTTTGAGCAGGCTTTTATCGAGACCAACAATAACGTCATCGTGAAGAGTACGGCTTGATCTCGGCTATTTATTTTGATTGGTATTATCTGACGCGGTATTTTGCTAGACTCCGCGCTCACTTTTATTCCTTCTCTATTTATCACCACTATTGAGCCGACCATGAACTTTGATGCATTCGATTTACACTCCAAAATTTTAGATGCAGTTTCTGCGCGTGGTTACCTGCAATTGACTCAAGTTCAATTGCAGGTATTACCCGTTGCCATGGAAGGTAAAGATGTGATGGCCTGTGCGCAAACGGGCACAGGTAAAACTGCCGCTTTCGCCCTGCCGCTGCTCAATAGATTGATTAAGGAATATAATCTTTTTAGTGACTCAGACTCTGAGCTTGAGCATCAATCTAAAGTAAAGGTGTTAGTGTTAACACCTACTCGTGAGCTTGCGATTCAAGTTGCAGACAATATCTCAGCTTACGCACAGTTTTTGCCTTTCAAGACGACCGCTGTTTACGGTGGTTCAAATATGAACCCACAGCGCAAAGCGCTGCAAGCGGGTGTCGATATTTTAGTGGCGACGCCCGGACGTCTATTCGACCATATTGGTCAGTTTGGTTTAGATTTGTCGAACGTCACTCATCTGGTTGTTGATGAAGCTGACCGTATGCTAGATATGGGCTTTGTACGTGATATAGAAAAAGTTAAAAAGCTGGTGGCAGCAAGGCACCAAACACTATTTTTCTCTGCTACATACAGTGATGCCGTTAAGACCTTAGCCGAGAAAATGCTTGTCGCGCCAGAGTGGATCAATGTGGCGACATCGGCTACTGCAAGTCTTATCACCCAAGAAGTTTATTTGGTTGATACCCGCCGAAAATCGGAGCTGTTATCAGAGCTTATTGGCCGAAATAACTGGCAGCAAGTATTGGTGTTTGTCAGTACGCGCGAAAGCGCTGAACATTTACATGCAGAGCTCAAGCTTGATGGCGTAAAAAATTCAGTGTTCCATGGTGAGAAAACCCAAGGCGCGAGAAACCGTGCATTAGACGAGTTTAAGTCAGGTCTGTTACGCGTTATGGTCGCTACAGACGTTGCCGCGCGTGGCCTAGATATCGAAGCATTACCGTTAGTGATTAACTTTGAGCTGCCTTTCGCAGCAGAAGACTATGTACATCGAGTTGGTCGTACAGGCCGTGCCGGTTTAGCTGGCCGTGCGATTTCGTTTGTATCACCACAAGACAGAGAAATGTTGCAAGAGATAGAATTGTTAATCGAGCAGACATTGCCAAAGCTCACTATGCCTGGCTATGAAGAGGGCGCACCGCTACCTGCTCGTTATCGTGATGTTGTGGCAAAACCTGTTAAAGAAAAAGGCCACAATAAGCGTAAGTATGAAGATAAAAACCGTACTGCAAAAAACGCAGTAGGGAAAAGCAATATTCGCGGCGCAACCTCAGGAAAAAGTAGTTACGGTCGCTCGAAGGATAAAGCTAAGAAATAGTGCACATATTGCATAATTTACTCTAATTTAAAGTGAACATATCTAGCGCTAGAATGTTCACTTTTTTATGGGCTAAAGTTTGTCTTTGCAACAGGAAGTGAAAATATAAAGAAAGTCTCAGCGCTTTTGATGAGGTAAGAATGGAATCTAAATTATTGAAGATAAAACTTAAGCTTGGCTCTAGAGAAAAGCTAGACAATTTGATCTGCTATATGCGTGAAAATATTGAATTCCCTAAGAGTGAGATGGGTCAAAAAGGCTATTATTGGGACAGTGTTTTCTATGAATCAACTCGAGATCATGAGCATATTTACATCGTGATAAAGTCGGTAGACTTTTCTAAGATAATGCTGGACGAATCGGCGCTACTCCATACACCATTTAGAGAGGTTTATGAGAAGTTTAGGCAAGAGTGCTGGGTGAATGAACCTTATTCTGACATTGATGCAACCGCTTGTTTTAACTCGTCGATGCAATTTTCTATTTAGTTGTAATTTCAATTAATCGGTGAAGAAGCATAAAAAAACGTGCAGTAAATAAACTCGACTGCACGTTTTATATTTTATTAGTCTAAGGTGTAATTGCTAGCCAATCAGCAATTACAGACTCAATTAGAATTCAGCTTTGATCCATACTAGGCGGTGATCAGAAGAAATATCTTTGCCGTTGCCGTATTTGCCTACACGCTCATCATTCACTAATAAACGACCCTCTTCGAAAGTTGCTGGCCAGAATACACCAGAGTCAACAATGTTTAGGTCGCTTGATGGGATCACATAGTCGACACGAAGACCAAATGTGCTGGTTACATATTGTGGGCTGCCTTTGCCCCAATCGCCACACTCACCATTTGCAAAGCACTCGTCAGCACCTAAGCTGCTTGGCGTATAAACACCTAACGTTGCATTTTGGTTGACTTGATCGCTATCTAAGAAATCTGCAATCGTTTTGGTTAAGCCATCACCATCAACAGGATCGGCGTTAAGATCACCCATGACCACAAATGATGCATCTGACGCTAAGCCACCTTTCTGGCCTTTATCGTCATACATGTAGCCTTTACCCGCAGTGTAGTCATTCCAAAATGCGACTTCAGCGCTGTTAAGTAATACGTTATTTTTGGTAACTGTATCAAATACCGGTGGTGTTGGGTGAGACAGTAATAAGTGAACCGTCTTGGTCTCGCCGTCAGCCGTCGGGATTAAAACTGGAACATCGACATGGTTTTTTGAAGATAATGGTTTTTCTGCCCACGCTTCGGCTGTGTACCACTCATCACCACACTTCATGCCTTCAGGAATAGGGTTCTTATCATCGTCGCAATTAACGATAGTAGGATTCTTTTCGCCTGGCATGTCCTTCCATTTAAAGTCTTGGAAAGTACGGATGTTAGCGGTGTCGATTGGGTACATTGAAATTAGACCAAACGCATATTGACCGTGGTAGAAACCAAAGCCCCAAGCATCACCTGGTAATGCAACTTTACCATTACGGTCTAAATCAAACTCACTTAGCAGACCAGTGTTAGTCGCAAATGTTTGTGAGTAACCGAACTGGATAGGCTCAAGCATCTTCTTTTCGTCAGAAGTTCCGCCAAGGCCATTTTGCGGTACAGATAAGTAGTTTAAGCGGAAGCCAACCATTGCATCTTGATTTTCGCCAGTACCGTCGTTATTAAACTCACCCATCATCAATACCGCAGGGCGTTCAGTTTGGATTACGGCTGCAACGTTACGAATTTGGATAACCTTCTCTGCAACGGCTTTTTCTTCGTCCGTTAAGGTACCAGCAAACCACTTATCCATAAGTTCAGTTTGATCTTCAACGCTCAGTGACATCTCGGCGACAAGTTGCTCGTAGCTGCTGCGATCAAAGGACAAGTTATAAGCGGCAATACGGCCGTCTCTTTCTACTGGTGGAATTGGATCTGGTGTAGGCTCTGTTGGATAGTAGTTATTAGTTTCGTCATTACAGCCCGCTAAAAGCGCAACGGTAATGGCAGCAGCGGCTGCAGTTTTAAGTAATTTCATGTTTTTGACCCATCAATTGTAATTATAATAACGAGCTCACTTAGTTGAGCTTCGCTGGTATTCTATACAGCTGTACATTGCATGAACATGAATCTCGGTGAAGTTGCGTTTAAGTGCTGGCTTTATCATCGTAAGTTGCCGCCATGTTGCGCGGCCGTTGGTTTGTTGTTGTTTGCGGTGGGGTGTTAGAACATGGTTATTTTGCTGTATCTTAAGTTGTTTTTAAGATGGCTATGATTTGATATTGTAATGGCACGTTGAAAATGGGAGTGGATATAAGTGAACAAACTTTTACAAGGAAACATCAGCATTGCTGCTGTTTTATTATGTGGCTGCACTCAATTAGCATCGACAAGTGCAGCAGATAAAAGCATTAATTTAGATGACGGGAGTGGTGTGTATATTCAGTCTGACACCCAAGGTTGCGATCATGCTTGGTTTGAAAAGGTCGAACAGCAAATTATCACTGGAGACGGTGAGGGGCATGGACCCGATATCGGCTCAATGGAGTGGCGCTCGGTGGTAGAGTTTAAATTAGGGATCCGAGGCAATGAATCTAATCCCAGTTTGAATTCTGATTTATGGTGCGATTATATTGATAAACGTTATATCGATAATCGTTTAGTTGAGTAAAAAACAAATACAGTGCCAGCCTCAGTACTTTTAGTTGTCAGAGTGGGACTCATATTCGTTTTCTCGATATAAACTAGTGCCACTCCAGCGGCCTGTCGCTGATATTCCCTATAATCAACATAGTATACGCCACTTGTTCCGACTGAGTTTTGTCCAATTTGTCTCATCATATATTGATGCTAATGGCTGGGATGGCGTGACATTCAAGCCTATTAGCGATTAGAATCTTTGGCTATTGTAAACACTGAGATAACGTCATGATCCAAAAAATTATTCCTACAAATGTGATCACTGGTTTTTTAGGTGTTGGTAAGACTTCCTTCATTAAAAATCTGTTGCTGAATAAGCCAGAGGGGGAAGTGTGGGCTGTTTTGGTGAATGAGTTTGGCGAGATAGGTATCGATGCCGGTTTACTCGATAACAACAAACAACAGGTACAGATTAAAGAAGTGGCGGGGGGCTGTATGTGCTGCGCGGCAGGCTTGCCAATGCAGGTGGCCATTAATCAGTTAATTGCCAAGGCAAAACCCGATAGGTTATTGATAGAACCTACGGGATTAGGTCATCCTCAAGAGGTGCTAAAGGTGTTGACCCAGCCACATTATCAGCAAGTTTTGTCGATGAAGGCCTGTGTGACCTTGGTGGATGCAAGAAAGCTTGATGATAGTCGCTATACCGAGCATGAGATTTTTAATCAGCAATTACAGGTTGCCGATGTGGTGCTTGCGAGTAAGTCGGATTGTTATCAAAATGCTTTACTCGAGTCGTTAGCTGATTATCTATCAGCATTAAGGGGCGTGAAAACGGATCGAGATACGCCTTTAAATGTTCCAGTCATTTGCTGGAGTCTTAAGCAAGCGGATGCGCAAAGCAAATCGATTATGGCGTTGTTGTCACTGCCACACCAATACACAGAACCATCAAAGCCACAGGTAATAATCGCGCCAGATCCGTCGTTAGTTAAAGCGCCTCGGCTTATGGATATGAGTTATAGCCCGCTGTTTGCTGAGCCAGAAGCTGTCGAGTATATTGAGTTTGATAGCCGCGGGATCTTATGTAAAACCAATCACGGCGATGGTTTCTATAGTTGCGGCTGGGTGTTTGACCCAAGCTACGAGTTTGATTTTGACCAGTTGCTAGCCCTAATCAAAAATCTACAGTTTGCACGGGTAAAAGCTGTGATGATCACCGAAGAGGGAATTGCAGGCTTTAATGGTGTCGACGGTGAGTTATCAATTGTTGAGCTTGACGATGCGATGGACTCTCGGATTGAGCTATTGTCTATGTCACCCATTGAATCAACAGATATTGAATCCGCGTTATTAAGCACATCGATGCGACTTAACGGTTAGAAGCTAGCGGTTATGAAAAGTATGGCTTTAGAGGCGAGCGATAAGACTCAATATTGAGCCTCTCAATGGCAAATATCAATAATAGTCCCAATTCTAATAAGAACAATAATAATTAGAGAAAACTCATGACTCAAGCGACGATAACGGCAGCAGAACCTGCACGAAAGGGGCTGGATTCACCTATGGTGACGGAGCCTATCGCTAAGCTATTTTGGCGCTATAGTATTCCAACTATTTTATCCATGTTAGTAACAGGTATTTACGTCACCATTGACGGCATGTTTATTGGCCACTACTTGGGTGAGGTTGGTCTAGCGGGCATGATCTTAGCCTACCCGATAGCCGCAGTGCTTTATGCGATAGGGGCGACACTGGGCATGGGCGGCGCAGCGTTAGTATCAATCCATCAGGGGCAAGGTGAGCCCCATATTGCACGGAAAATATTGGGGAATACGTTCAGTTTGTGTTTGATATCGGGACTGATTGCTACAGTATTAGGCTGTTACTTCTCTAAAGATATCCTCGTGATGCTAGGCGCTGAGGGAGAGGTTCTGCGCAGTGCCGATGATTATCTGTTTTGGTATTTTGCCTTAGGCACATTCCCCATTGTGTCGATGGCGTTCACTACATTACTGCGAAATGATGGTCGTCCCGGATTTGTAACTTTAGTTTTAATCTTAGGTGGTGTGCTCAATACGGTACTAGATTGGTTGTTAATCGTAGTGTTCCCCTATGGGTTAATGGGCGCGGCGATAGCGACCATGATTTCCCAAGCCGTTACTGGCGCACTGTGTTTGCAGCACTTTTTTTCGAGTCGAACCGAAATTGGCATTAACCTTGAGCAGATGAAGCTTAAGTGGGATCACTGCATCAATATTATCCGGGTTGGCACGCCAAGCTTTTTAATGAATATGTACCTGACCGTGGTGTTAACCCTACACAATGTGGCATTTCTGGCTGTGGGCACGCCGCTGCACGTGGCGGCATTTGGTGTGGTGAGTTATACCGAAGCCTTCTTCTACCTATTATTTGAGGGCATCGCTTTTGGCGTGCAGCCTATTCTCAGCTTTAACGCGGGCGCAAAGCGCTTTGATAGGGTGAAACAAGCACTGAAGATGGCCTTTTCAGTGACCTTAGTTTGTGCAGCGTTAGGGCTTATCTTTATCTATTCGGTACCGCAATTGTTTGTGTATATTTTTGCTGGTGATAATGTCTTGCTCACGCCGATAGCAACCGAAGGAATGCGTTGGTACTTCTGGGGCTTACCGATGGAAGGCTTATTGCTTGTTGGCGCATCTTTCTTCCAAGCGATTAACTACTCCAAAGAAGCATCTATTTTAACGGGCGCAAAACTGATCCTGTTCGCTGCCATTTTATATCTATTTGCTTGGGCTTTTGGCGTCACAGGTGTGTGGGTTTCATTGGCGACTTGCAGCACGATTTTAGTCATTTGGATGGCATGGATTATGAAACGAACCCACAATAAGCTATTGGCCTAAATCTTTATATATTAAATATGATGTTTTATGCCGAGGGTTGGGACTAAGTTACTCGTGCTATAAAGGCAAGTTGCTTGCTCAGTCATTGAGCTTGCATTGCTGGTGTGTTAATTTTGCTGCAAATATGATGCAAGTGTCGTGGCTTGTTCAGCACTCAAAATGGTACGGATAAAGCTGTAGCATTTGTAGAACGCATATCTCAATTTATAATGAAACAAGGATTTTTCATGTTTACAAAGCCGAGTGCTAATAAGCGTAATATTATATTCGCGGCTGTTTTTACAACCGCAGTCAGCTTTTGCTCACCTGTTTTCGCTTCAGAATTTAGTGATGCTTATTCAGCTTATAAAGCTGCAGTCACCGCTGAGAATCAATCAGAAATAGAGCTTTATGCATTGCAGTCTTATGAGCTAGGCAAGGCAAAGTTTGGTGCCGATAACATTAATAGCGCCACACTAGCATTAAATGCAGGTAACGCATTAATCGCAAATATGCCTAAACAAACCTTTGAGGAGCAGGTCAAAGCTCAACCGAAAACGCGTCAGCCTCAGGCATATGGCTTGTTTGAAGAGACATTAAAGATCTACAGTAAGCATTATGGTGAAGAGGCTATAGAGCTCATTGATCCACTTTTGGGTCTAAGTGATGCCAGCAGTCAAAAATATGCTCGTGAGTTTTTGGCTGATGCCTTAGATATTGCCGAGGACTCTGACGATGCAATGTTAATCGCCGATACCAAAATGGCCTATTTTGAACGTTTGGTTAACTCATCTTATTACACCCGCAAAGTGCGTAATTACGCTTTTGATGCACAAGAAGCTTACAGTGAATTATTGCCTGAAAATGCAATGAAGCGCGTACTCACTAGCTTTAGGGTTGGTAACGTACGCTTTGCAGAGAAAGATTATGATGAAGCTGAAGCGCTATTTTTAGGCGTTATCACACAATTTCAAAAGCTTGATTATAATCACCCGTATGAGTTGGCAGCTCATGCCAAGCTAGTACAGATTTATGAGCTTGATGGCGAAAGTGAAAAATCAACTCAACACTGTATCGCGATTGGTAATATGAAGCCGTGGAAAGAGGATATTGAGCCGACGCCACTGTTTAGGAAGCACCCTGATTACCCGCTTTCTTATTTGAAAGCAAGAAAAAACGGTAACACGAATATGAGCTTTACCATAGATAAAATGGGCTTTGTTAAGGATGTTGTAGTGATAGAGTCTAACGGTGGTAGCAAGTTTGAAACAGAATCACTGATAGCGTTAAAGCAATGGCGTTATGCGCCTAAGTTTGTTGATGGAAAAGCCGTTGAAGCCAAAGAGGTGAAAGTCCAGTTAGAGTACTATATCGAGAAAAGATAAGGGTAAAGTAATTCTAATCAGTGCGTATATCGCTTTCTGCAATAGGTAAAGCAAAGCCCTAATATCAATTAGGGCTTTTTTGAATCTGCATAATGCTGGTTAGGCTAAACCAAATATACGTTAAGGCTACACGCACCATGAGCACCTACAACCAATGCTTGCTCAATATCCGCAGTCTTAGAAGGCCCAGCGATAAAAGTACCAAACTCTCCAGAATCTAACGTAATACGGCTAGCCGCTTGATGCATGTTAGCCACAATGGTTTTTGCCTCTAGTACGAGAAACAGATTCTCACAGATAAAGGGCGTGACGCGGTGGCCAAGGTTTTTGTTATTAACCCAAATAGCCCCGTTTTCGGCCACGCCTAAATCTCCCGGGATCACCGCATAATCGATATCTCTTAGCTGGTGGGCGGTCTCGGTCACCTCGCGGTTGCCTTTAATACCAGCAAGCATAGAGATGATCTGCAGTCCCTCTGCAATATGTGCATCAACCTGCGTCTGCAACTTAGCTAAACCGCCTTCGCGGTGCAAGGTGCCGGCAACCGTATTAAGGCTAGCCTCAAATTGACCCACTAAATCATCGATGCGCGGCGCGATATTGATAATCGGCATGGCTTGAGGTGCCATAGCTGCGCTCTTTAGCGCGTTAAGGATGTCGAGTTTACTAGACATTTTATTATCCTCTGTTCTTCTTAAACCAAGCTTCGAAGCTTGAGTCTGGTGCCACTGGTAACTCGCGGTATTTGCCCCAAGCGCCTGAGAAAGGCTTTAATAAACTTCCCGGTAAAATGTTGAGCGCAGTGCGCGCGATACTCATCGAGCAGTTTAGTGCGGTTTCACTGGCCATAAATTTGCCCACGAGTGGCATATAACTGGCTTTACCATAAGGCAGTTTTCCGGCTTCAGCCTTAAGGCGGCGATGATGGTGAATGATCTTATCTAGTGGCACCTTAGTTGGGCATACATAAGAGCAGCTGCCACACAAGGTACAAGCCCAAGGCATGGAGTTGGTATCATCACACTGTGATCCTACGGCGATGCCGATTGGGCCTGGAATAGTGTAGTTGTAGCTATAACCACCTGAGCGGCGATAAACAGGGCAAGTATTTAAGCAGCCACCACAGCGAATACATTTAAGTGCTTCAGCTAAGATTTTGTCTTTCAGCATATCAGTACGGCCGTTATCGACAATAATCACATGCATCTCACCGCCATCTTGTGGGCCGCGATAAAAAGAGCTGTAGGTGGTGACCGGCTGACCCGTGGCATTTCTTGCCAAGGTGCGTAGCAAGACTGCGGCGCTATCGATATTGGGCACGATTTTGTCTATGCCCATAGAGTGCAGTTGCAGCTTAGGTAAGTTAGCGCCCATATCGGCGTTACCTTCGTTAGTACACACAACGACCGCACCTTTATCGGCAATGGCCATATTAACCCCTGTCATAGCCGCATCGGCTGACAGAAACTGCTCACGTAGATGCGCACGAGCGGCGCGGGTTAGGTAAAGCGGATCTGAAGCGCCGGCATCAGTGCCAAGTTTGTCGTGAAATAGATCGCCCACTTCCTCTTTTTTCAGATGAATAGCCGGCACCACAATGTGTGATGGTGGTTGGCCTGCAAGCTGGATAATACGCTCACCCAAATCGGTATCAATCACTTCAATGCCACGCTGTTCCAAATATGGATTCATGTGGCACTCTTCGGTGAGCATTGATTTAGACTTTACTAACTTTTTAACCTCATGCTCAGCTAAAATCCCATGCACGATACGGTTGTGCTCAGCGCCATCTTTGGCCCAGTGCACCTTAATATTATTCTTTAGACAGTTCTGCTCAAACTCTTCTAAATACTGCGCCAAATGAGTCAGCGTGTGAAGTTTCATTTCAGAGCCGATTTGGCGCAGTTGTTCCCACTCTGGTAGGCTGCCTGCAGCGCGGTCACGCTTTTCTCGTAGCATCCAAAGCGCTTTGGAGTGCCAATCCACGCGAGATTCGTCTTTACAGAAGATCTCGGCTTTATGGGCATGAGTAGCTGATGTTGAAGTCGACATATCTTCTCCTAGAGCGCTGCGTTGATGATTTGAGCGATATGGCGAGTCTCAATCGGCAGTTTCTGCCGTCTGACCATGCCATCGATATGCAGTAAGCAAGATGGATCGAATCCAACGGCATACTTAGCGCCTGTTGCTGCATGAGCCTGCGCCTTATCTTTGCCCATTTTGGCTGACACAGCACCTTCATCTAGGGCAAAAGTACCACCAAAGCCACAGCATTCATCGCGGCGATCTGGATAGACAATCTCTATTTCAGGAATCGCGGCGAGTACGGCTTCAAACTTATTCATACGTGGGCCCATCTGCTCGCTGGGGGTGGCCAAGTCGAGCATACGAATACCATGGCAGCTCATCTGTAAGCTAATTTTATGTGGGAACGGCTTACTAAAGGCTGGAATAGGAGATATGTCGTGAAGAAACTCTGTTAATTCATACAGTTTATCGATAACGGCCAGCGCTTCAGGGCTAGTATCAAACTCATGAAAGTTTTCTTTAGCCGCTACAAGGCAAGAAGCTGCAGGGCAAACGATGGCATCACATTCAACACCTTTAAAGGCATTGAGTAGTTTCATGGTGGTTTTCTTGGCTTCGTTATAACAGCCTGAATTTGTCATTGGCTGACCGCAGCAAGTCTGACCTTTTGGCAGTATGACTTGGTGGCCGAGTTTTTCTAATAATTCTAAGGTAGCGATCCCCACTTCTGGGACCATTTGATTTACTAGACACGGTATGAAAAGAGCTATCTTCATTGTGTTTTCTCTTCTATTTTGCAGACATAGTTAGCGACTTTCTAACGGTAAAAAGTAGCCGCATAAAAGTCGGCTAAAAAAGCCGACTTTATTATAAATGGGCACTCGCCTATATTTATTCACATATTAAATATAGGCCGATAACCTTGTAAAAAGTAGTGCTAATTTAGCAAATAAGTTTGCGCATTTTTGCAAAAATGAAAATAAGCTATCTGATTGTATAATAAGGCTAATAGTGAGTTTTGTTGCTGGGTTTGAAATATAGGAAGCTAAAAGTGGTTAGGCAGTTAAGCAGTTAAGTGGAGCGGATTGAGCTTGATTAAAAAGTGAGGGGCAAGCTGCCCCTCACTTTTAACTAAAGAGTCGCGCTATTTAGCGGGTACACTCTTCTAACAGATAGGCGAGGTGACGATAAGAGATACCGCTATGTTGAGTTAAGCCCACTTCGCACATACGGTTGGCGTAGTAACCTTCGCTAACATCAACAGGGATCAGTTTCTTAATGTTACGTAGGGCGCTGGCGTTGATTTCTGGTTTATACAGACCTTTTTCACCAGCATAACCACAGCAAACGATACCGGCAGGGCGAACCACTTGCTGGCTACAAGCATCAATAATGGCTTCCATCTTTGGCTCAAGTTTCATCTTACGTGCACTACAACCTAAGTGCAGAGCGACAGCAGGCTTTTTGCGGTTGATGGTGAGCTTATCGAGTAGCTTGTCATGGATGAAATCAACCATATCGACAATTTCAATCTTGTCTGTCAGTGACTTATCACCAGAAAGTGTACGATAAGTACAAGAAAGCGCATCAATAATCACCGGCAGCTTACCGCCCTGAGTCATAGCTGCAACCGCCTCAATTAACTCTTTACGCTTAGCGTCAGCGTTTTTAAAGTCACCTTTTGACTCCCACATTTGGCCGCAACACAGATCGCGAGTCTTCTCAGGAGTGATGACGTTGTAACCTGAACGCTCAAGTAGCGTGACAATGACTTCAGGCAAGGTGCGGTTATCGGGATCTTTTGGTGTTGGACCAAAGGTGCGTCCACCGCAAGCTGGGAAGTAAACTACGGTTTCTTGACCCGGGATCGGCGCGGCAAGTTTGGGCAATTTGCCACCTTTTGGAAAATCAGGATTCCAATAAGGCACTTCTTTAGAAACGACGCGGCCGGCTTTCATTATTGCGCCAGTTACCGCGCTGCCAGTGATCTTGTGAATGGTGCCTAACACATCAAAACCTGTGCTGATCACCTGGTTAACTGCGCCAAAGTGCTTGGCTTGAAAATCGAGTACCTTTTGTTCAGTAGTGGTGATATAGGGCGTTCTGAGTTTACGCACTAACTCGCCCATGCTGTTTTCGACTGGGCAGGCGATGGTACAAAGCTGACAGGCGGCGCAAGTATCAACTACATCGTACTTGGCTGCGGCGCGCATCTCACTTGCCGCTTGTTTGTTACCAGACTGCTCAAGACGTTCAATTTCACGTAAAGTCGCAATGCGTTGACGTGGTGACATATTTAGCGCTGAAGTCGGGCAGGTCTTTTCACAGAAACCACACTCGATACACTTATCGACTAAGTCATCGACCACAGGGCATGGCTTGATGTTTTTTACGTGAATTTGGTTATCATCGTTAAGAATAACCCCAGGATTTAATAAACCTTCAGGGTCAAAAATCTGTTTAATACGCTTCATCAAGGTGTAAGCGTCACTGCCCCATTCCATCTCAACAAAGGGCGCTACTGCGCGGCCGGTGCCGTGCTCGGCTTTCATCGAACCGTCGTACTTATTGATCACCATCTCGGCGACATCTTGCATAAAGGCGTGGAAGCGCTCAATGTCAGCTTGAGTGTTAAACGTTGGCGTAATGATAAAGTGGAAATTACCCGCAAGAGCATGACCATAGATCACGCCTTCTGGGTAATTGTGCTTATGGAATAGCAGGGTTAAATCGTTAGCCGCCGCAGCTAAATGCTCTAGCTCAAACGCCACATCTTCGATGATTACCGAGGTGCCTTTAGGGCGTTCGCCACCAATAATTGGGAACAGCGCTGAGCGCATTGCCCAGTACTGACCAAAAACGGCGGGGTCGTCACTGAAGATAATAGGGCGCTCGGTTTCAATATGAGCAAGTTTTGCAATTACATCTTGAGTGTAACTATCGAGAGTCGATTTATCGTTGGCACGAGACTCAATCAGTAGGATACAAGCGCCTTCAGGTAACTCTGTCAACCATAGCGGCATACCCGCTTTGCCTGTTATTGCTCTAATTGATGCCCAGTCGAGTAGCTCTGCTGCTGCAACACTGTTGCCAACCAAAGGTGGAATGGCTCTAGCAGCATCTTCCATATTAAAAAATACAGCCATAGCTGAGGCTTTAAAGCGTGCTTCATCCACTGTGTAGTAAGTCACCTCTTCAACAAATGCGAGCGTACCTTCCGCGCCCACAATCAGATGATTTATGAGCTCGAACGGATCGGCAAAATCAACTAAGGCATTTAGGCTGTAACCAGTGGTGTTTTTAATAGAGAATTTTTTGCGAATTCTAGCTGCAAGCGTGCTGTTGTTAAGGGTCAGTTCAGCCAGGTCTGTAAGATCTTTTAGAAGTTGTGGGTGTGACTGGCTAAATGCAGTTTTTGATGTTTGACAACCGGTATCGAGTTCAGCGCCATCGGCAAATAAAAGTTTGGCCGATGCAATCGTTTGATAACTATTTTGCGCTGTACCACAACACATGCCAGAGGCGTTGTTTGAAACGATACCGCCAATTTTTGCTGCAGCAAGTGTGGCTGGATCGGGACCAATCTTCTTGTTTAACGGTTTTAAAACTGCATTGGCATCGGCGCCAATAACGGCTGTGCCCAGTGTGATTTTTGAGGCGTCATCACTCACGGTTAATGTTCTAAAGCCGTCATGGCCCAATATAAGCAAAATACCTTCACCGATGGCTTGGCCTGAAAGACTGGTGCCTGCGGCTCTAAAGGTAACTGGCGCGCCATAGGTACGGGCAATGGCAAGGGTTCGTTTGGCTTGTTCTAGGGTATCGGCATGCACCACAATTTCAGGCACAATACGAAAGTAGCTGGCATCGGTTGACCAAGCAAAACGGCGAACAGGATCGTTGGTAGCGGCGTCTTCACCCACTTGTTTACGTAGATCTCTTAATACAGCTTCATAATTAATTGACATTAATTTTATCTCACACACTTATTTTAAAGTGGATAAAGCCGCCGTAGCAGCGGCTTTCTGATATGATTTAAATAGGTTTTGTTTTAAACCCTATTTAAATAAGGGATTAAAGAAGAACTTAAACAAGGACTTAGAAACCGCCCCAAACCGCAGCGATAGTGCCAGCAACTAAAGCATAGCCTAGTGCTACCGGCATTGTTTTACGGATAATCTCAGACTCTCTGCCTGCCATGCCTACAACAGTTGCTGCCGCAACAACGTTCATTACACACATCATGTTACCGGCGTTCGCGCCAATACCTTGCATGGCTAAAATAAGTGCGTGGTTAGCGCCAATATTATCGGCAACGCTGTATTGGAGCCCTGAGAACATCATGTTTGAGAAGGTCGCCGATCCTGATAAGAAGGCACCAAAAATACCGACAATCGGTGATACCCAAGCCCATACCACGCCCATGCTATTTGCTAGGGTATCGGCTAGTGCCACTGGCATAGAGGCAAGGCCTGATGTGTTTTCGCCTGAGTTAAGGAATATTTTTACCATAGGCACTGACGCACCTAGAGAGATAATAGTTGGCACCATAGACTTACAAGAGACTGATATTGACTCTTTAATGGCGGGTGACTTCATTCTAAATAGGAAGAAACCTAAGATACACACTAAAACAAAGAAAGCCCCTGGTGCATATAGTGTCGCAAAACCAGCCTTTAGTTCAGTTCCTAATAATCCAGTCCAGCTGATATTAAAACTTGATAGCCAGGTTTTAAGTGGCGCTACTGTGCGTGATAGCACCAGTAGTGCTGCCATAATCAAATACGGAGACCAGGCTGCAAGTTGTGAGAACTTCACTTCGGTCTCAAGTTCATGGCGATCTTGGCCGTCATTTTCAGCAAAATCATTCCACTGCTCTTTTGGTAATAGGTAACCTTTTTTAGCAACAGGAATAACCAACGCCATACCGACGAGCGCACCAATTACCGATGGGAATTCAGGACCTGCAAAGTAGTTAATCAACCAAGCTGGAACGGTAAAGGCAAGGCCTGCAAATAGGGCAAACTTCCAAATGGCTAAACCTTCTTTAAAGGATTTGTTACGACCAAAGAAGCCAGTCAAAATAGCCACCATCGTCAATGGGATCAGTGTGCCAGTGATAAGATCTATGGTGATCATGTGCATGGCAATAAACTGCGCGTAGTCGGCAAAACTACCACCATGTTGGGCGATTTGTTCGGCTGCCATATTGCTACCGCCCTGGGTTAGCCCTTGCTCCATACCAAATAATACTGGTAGGCCAATAGCGCCAAACGAGACTGAAGTAGAGTCCGCAATCAAGGCAACCACAGCTGCCGCAATCGGAGGAATGCCAAGTAGCACAAGTAGTGGTGCACCAATTGCCGCTGGGGTACCAAAGCCTGCAGATCCTTCGATAAATGAGCCGAACAACCAGCAGATGATAATCACCTGTACCCGCGCATCACCACTAATATTGGTGAAACCGGCACGGATAGTATCCATTGCGCCAGAATACTTAAGTGTATTGAGCAGGAAAACCGCGCCAAAAATAATGGTCAGCGGCGTTAATGCTGATAGCAAGCCCTCAACCACCGAAGCGGCCAAGAAGGTGGTGTCCATTTGCCAAACGAATACAGCAGCAAGACCGGTGAACACCATAGAAATAGGCATCGCTCTAGATGCTGGCATCCGCAGTAGGACTAGAAACAGCATTACGCTGATTATCGGCGTTAAGCTTGCGAGTAGTTGGATAAAGGTCATGCTTGCCTCGATATGTTTGAGTATCTAACTTCAACTTTCAATTTTTAAATTTGAGTAGTGAATGTTAATTGTTACGACTCACACTGCATTTAAATTTGAGTGGTGAACATGGGTGACCACCCGAACCATATCTTGATTTCTAGTTACTGCGGGTAGCGGTGTGTACTAGACGTGATTTATGAAAAGCTCAACATGATCTAGATCATGCTGTTTCTCAATTGATGTTGATAATGCCATTAGTGAGACGGATTACTATTTTGTGATTTGTTGCGATGCGATCTACGTCACATAAAATTGCAGCTTAATTGTTAGGCAGCCATAGGAAAGTATAAAAGGCACCATTTTTAGCATTAAAAGTATCAAATCGTGTCATTTAAATCACTATTCTGCTTAGATTTGATCTGCAAATTTCTGATGTGGTAGCAAATGAGTTATATGGGTTTGGTTGCGGTGTGATGCGTGTCACATTTCTTTATTCTGTCTTGTTAGTTTATTTATCATTATTAATCTAAGTTAATGTTTTAAATGTGATTGGTAGTTTTGGTTTTGGTTTTTTGAATAGTGATTTGTTTTGATGGCGTTGAATCAAGGCAGGATTATAACTGTAGCTAATTAACGTCAATATAATAAAAATTACATCGATGGCTGCGATAAAGAGTAAATTATTGAGATGACAGATGACAGATGACAGATGACAGATGACAGATGACAGATGCCGATTAGAGAAGATTAAAATCATAATCGGCATCAGATATGGTTTAGAAAAGTTTGCTGCCCCAACCAAGCTTGGTACGTAGAACGTGAAAATAGTTATGTCCCTTAGGGTGAACCAGTCTTAGGGTTTCTTGGCTACGTTTGATGATGATTTCATCACCAGGCAATACCGAAAGGTGAACATGACCATCACAACTGACTTCTAAGTTGTCACCGTTATGGGGAGATACAACAAGCTTAATGATACTCGCTGAATCAACAACAATAGGTCGACAAGAAAGCGTATGGGGAAACATCGGCACTAAAATCATCGCGGCAAGATTCGGCGTTAATATTGCGCCGCCAGCAGACAAAGAATAAGCAGTAGAACCTGTAGGCGTGGAAATAATCATACCGTCAGCACGTTGGCTATACATGAATTTGTCATCGATATAGACTTCAAACTCAATCATATGCGCAATTTTACCTGGATGAAGTACCGCTTCGTTTACTGCGGTATTGCTTGATTTTAGCTCGCCATGGCGATGTACTTCGGCCTCAAGTAAAAAACGCTGCTCAATTTCAAACTCGCCCTCAAGCACTTTTGATAGTGCTTCTTCAAAAGAGTCCGGTGGTAAGTCGGTTAAAAAACCCAGGTTACCGCGGTTAACCCCAATGACACCGATACTAAATCGTGCGAGGACTCGGGCTGCACCCAGCATATTACCGTCACCGCCAACAACAATGGCTAAATCGCACTGTTCGCCGATCTCTAACAGATCGACAGATTGAACTTGAGGTCCAAGCTCACCGGCGACTCTTTCTTCGACTAACACTTTATAGCCTTGCATGCTAAGCCAATGATGCAACCTTTTTAAGGTCTGTGTGGTTCCCTTGTGATTAGGTTTACCAATTAGACCAATTGTGTGAAACGTATTGCTCATATTTATGTTAGATCCAGCTTTAGGCCTTGAAACCTTCAAATTGATCCCCATAATATGCTCAGAGCATGTAGAAACAAAGCATTTTTAGCTGGAGCAAAAATGAGCAACGAAACAAACAAAGCACAAGATAACAAAGTTGAAGAGATCGTCGAAGGTGAATTGCTAAACGAAAGCGGCGCTGAAGCAACGGGTGAAGCCTCTTTGATGGATGAGTTAACTCAAGCAAATTTCCGAGTTGAAGAGTTAGAAAAGGCTTTGCAACAAGCTGAAGCTAAGGTTGAATCTCAGAAAGACTCAGTGATCCGTGCAGCAGCTGAAGTAGACAACATTCGTCGCCGTTCAGCGATGGACGTAGAAAAAGCGCATAAGTTCGCTTTAGAAAAGTTCATCAATGAACTGCTTCCTGTATTAGATAACATGGAGCGCGCTCTGCAAGGTACCGATGCTGAAGCTGAAGCGACTAAAGCTATTTACGAAGGTGTTGAACTGACGGCGAAAAGCTTTGTGAGTGCGGTTGAGAAATTTGGTTTAACTCAAGTTGATCCACTGGGCGATGTATTTAACCCTGAGTTACACCAAGCGATTGGTATGCAGCCAAGCGCTGATTTCCCTGCCAACACTGTGATGATGGTAATGCAAAAGGGTTATACCTTGAACGACCGTTTACTTCGCCCTGCGATGGTTATGGTATCTCAAGGCTAGATTTTTACATTAGTTTTTTACATTAGCTTTTTACATTAGCTTTTAACGCTAGCGTTAAAAGCTAACTAGAGGCGAGATATACTTGCACCTAGCTTAGTGTTAAATACAAGCATTAAAAAAGGACTGCCTAGGCAGTCCTTTTTTGTTGAATCATTTTCTATTTACACTAGAAACTCTTCGATTTGCTTTTGGATACCCGCAGCGTCTAAACCAAGCTCACTGGTGATCTCTTCCGGTGAACCATGCTTAATGAACTCATCAGGTAAACCTATCAGTAATACCGATTTTGGCATCTTTAGAGTCTGCAATAGCTCTAATACGCCCGAACCTGCGCCGCCCATAATGGCGTTTTCTTCAACTGTGACTAACACATCATGATTTGCAGCAAGCTCTTTAATCAGCTCAACATCAAGTGGCTTCACAAAGCGCATATCGGCAACAGTGGCATCGAGTGCTTCGGCTGCAGTTAAGCTGCTTGCCAGTAAGGTGCCAAAGTTAAGGATGGCAATCTTCTTGCCTTCACGCTTAATTAAGCCTTTACCTATTGGCATTGCTGTCATCGTTTCGACTTGTTTAGCGCCTGTTGCGCTGCCGCGAGGATAGCGCACCGCCGTTGGACCATCATTGTAGCAATAGCCGGTGTAGAGCATCTGACGACATTCATTTTCATCAGACGGCGCCATAATCACCATATTTGGCACTGTGCGCATGAAGCTTAAATCGAATGCACCTTGGTGAGTTGGGCCATCTGCGCCAACAATGCCACCACGGTCAATCGCAAATAGAACCGGTAATCTTTGCAATGCTACGTCATGGATCAGTTGATCATAACCACGTTGCAAGAAGGTTGAGTAAATCGCGACAACAGGCTTGTATCCTTCACAGGCAAAGCCTGCACCAAAGGTGACAGCATGTTGCTCGGCAATCGCTGCATCGAAATACTGCTTAGGGAAGCGCTGAGAAAACTCAACCATACCCGAGCCTTCACGCATTGCTGGCGTAATACCCAGCACCTTTTCATCTTTTTCTGCAATATCGCACAGCCACTTACCAAAGACTTCAGAGAAGGTTGGGTCGCTCGGCTTGGCGGCGGGCTTTTCAAAAGTTGAGGGATCAAACTTAGGCACAGCATGCCAGCCGATAGGATCTTTTTCTGCTGGCTCATAACCACGACCTTTTTTGGTCATGATATGCAAAATTTGCGGTCCACTAAGATTACGCATATTACGCATAGTCTCAACAAGTGCATCGACATCATGGCCATCAATTGGGCCAATATAGTTAAAACCTAGCTCTTCAAATAAAGTACCAGGAACGACCATGCCTTTAAGGTGCTCTTCGGTGCGCTTAGCCATCTCTTTGATGACAGGCATACCTTTAAGCACTTTCTTGCTGCTTTCGCGTATGGTGGTATAGAAGCGGCCAGACATGAGTTGAGCTAAATGATTGTTGAGTGCACCCACGTTTTCCGAGATAGACATCTCGTTGTCGTTAAGCACGACCAGCATGTCATTATGCAAGTCACCCGCGTGGTTCATGGCTTCAAAAACCATGCCGCCAGTCATGGCTCCGTCACCAATAACGGCTACCACTTTACGGCCAGCTTGCTCTTTTTCAGCGGCAACAGCCATGGCTAACGCAGCACTGATTGAAGTACCTGAGTGACCAACGCTAAAGGTGTCGTATTCACTTTCTTCGCGCCATGGGAATGGGTGCACACCGCCTTTTTGGCGAATGGTGTGCATTCTTTCACGGCGACCAGTTAAGATTTTGTGTGGGTAAGCTTGGTGGCCTACGTCCCAGACGAGTCTATCAAATGGGGTGTTGTACACGTAATGAAGTGCCACGGTGAGCTCCACCGTGCCGAGACCCGATGCGAAGTGACCGCTTGATTTACCAACAGACTTCAGTAAGAAACCTCGAAGTTCGTCTGCCAACTGAGGCAACACTGCTTGAGGGAGCTGTCTTAGCTCATCTGGGGTATTAGCCTGTGCAAGCACAGGGAATTGAGAAATATCAAAACTCATATCGAGATTCTTTGTCTCTTTATTAAACTCTTCGCTCAATGATATAACGGGCGAATTCTGCAATTAGCTGGCTATTGTATGGTAATTTGGCCAGCGCTGATAGTGCGTCCTCAATCAAACTTGAAGCAGTTTCTTGGGCGCCCTTTAATCCAAGTAATTTTGGATAGGTACTTTTGTTTGAATCTGTATCGGAACCTTGAGGCTTTCCAAGCTCTTCGGTGCTTGCGATGATATCGAGCACGTCATCTTGCACTTGAAAAGCGAGGCCTATGGCATCGGCAAAGTCGAGTAAGGCCAAACGTTCTTGGTCGTCAATTTTTGCAGCTATGATGGACAATTCTACTGCACAGCGAATAAGTGCACCTGTTTTTAGTTTGTGAAGCTTTATTAAGGTGGCTAATTCAATCTGTTTGTTAGTCGCGCTTAAATCCATTGCTTGACCACCGCACATGCCACTATACCCAGAGGCGTTCGCTAAGGCTTTAACCATAGCTAAATTCTGTGATGGAGTAATGTTTTCAATGGGGTCGCTGATGATTTCAAAAGCCAGTGCTTGCAATGCATCACCGGCTAATATGGCGGTAGCTTCATCAAACGCAATGTGCACAGTGGGTTGACCCCGGCGAAGTGCATCGTCATCCATCGCTGGCAGATCGTCATGGATCAGTGAGTATGCATGGATACACTCAACGGCTGCTGCACAGGAGTCCAGAGTGGTAAGCTTGACACCTAACATCTCGCCGATAGCATAAACCAGAAAAGGTCTAATGCGTTTTCCGCCAATCAAGGCACCGTGTTTCATTGCGGCCTTGAGCTGCGGATCAATATCTTCAAGTGCATCGATACGTAATTCTAGCTGCTGATTACTACGCTGCTGGTATCGCTTAAGTGACTCTACTAACAATTACTCACCCTCGATGTCATAAGGTTTGAGAGTGTCTACACCCTCTTCTTGCATTAGCACGGCAACTTTTTGTTGAGCATTTTCTAATTTGCTTTGGCTATTTCGCACCAGTTTAATTCCGCGCTCGAACTGCTTTAGAGCATCATCGAGAGAGACATCGCCATGCTCTAAGTCGGTTACGATTTTTTCTAGCTCAGAAAGTGAATCTTCAAATGAGAGATTTTCAGGTTTTTTTGCCACGATGATCATTCCTAGAAATAAGCGGTACACAAAGTATATCAGCAGGGCACAGGGGTCAAATTAAGCCGTTGACTATTTGCGCAAAAGCACGCTTTTGCTACAAACATACTTTCATAGTGAGTAAAACATACGCCAGTCAACAGATAATTGATCAACGACTTTATCTGGAGTCATTAGGCACTATCCTGCGAGTGAAAGGGTATTTTAACGGAAACAGCGCAAGATTTGCTGGAAATATCGCTCAAGAGATCCTTTTTTTGGTCGTTATATAAGGAGAAATGCTGAAAATATGACTCCTAATGAAGAGTTTGGAGACTTGTTACTTGCCGTGACAGCAAAGGCGTAATATTTTAGCTACTTAATTTTTCTTGGCATTCTATGTCGCAATTAGCATTCGAGACTGCAGATAAGCAGTGTTTTGATTGGTATTTGAGGAGCGGTTTTGGATTTAGCAACCCTAATTGGACTTATTGGCGCATTTGCCTTCGTTATTATGGCGATGGTCAGTGGTGGCGGCATCGGTATTTTTATCAACGTGCCCTCGATTCTTATCGTGATGATCGGTTCATTGTTCGTCGTGATGATGAAATACAATCTGAAACAATTCCTAGGCTCAGCCAAAATTGCCGGCAAGGCGTTTATCTTTAAATTAGATAAGCCAGAAGATCTTATCGAGCAATCAATTTCTATGGCTGACGCCGCCCGTAAAGGCGGTTTTCTAGCATTGGAAGAAGCCGAGATAAGCAATAGTTTTATGCAAAAAGCGGTCGACATGTTGGTTGATGGCCATGATGGCGATGTGGTGCGAGATGCGTTAGAAAAAGATATCGCCTTGACGGAAGAGCGTCATAGAACTGGGATTGGTATTTTTAAGTCTATCGGTGATGTCGCGCCGGCCATGGGAATGATCGGTACCCTAATCGGTCTAGTTGGCATGCTATCGAATATGGATGATCCTAAGTCTATTGGCCCTGCAATGGCCGTTGCCTTATTAACAACGTTATACGGTGCGGTGATTGCGAATATGGTAGCAATACCCATTGCCGATAAATTATCCCTGCGCATGAATGAAGAGATGCTAAACCGTAACTTGATTATGGATGCGGTGTTGGCGATTCAAGATGGCCAAAATCCACGTGTCATTGAAGGGTTCCTAAAGAACTACCTTACTGAAAAGTCGAGAAAAATAGACACCTTGGACGGGGCGTAATCGGATGGCTAAAAAAGCCAAATGTGATTGCCCACCACCAGGAGCTCCCCTTTGGTTGGCAACCTTTGCTGACTTAATGTCGCTGCTGATGTGTTTCTTCGTATTGCTGCTGGCATTTTCTGAAATGGACGTGATGAAGTTTAAGCAAATTGCAGGCTCGATGAAGTACGCCTTTGGTGTACAAAATAAAGTCGAAGTAAAAGATATCCCCAAGGGCACCTCAGTTATCGCATTAGAGTTTAGGCCCGGTAAGCCTGAACCCACGCCGATAGAAATTATTAATCAGCAAACCAATGAAATGACTGAACCCATGCTTGAGTTTCAAGAGGGAGAAGACTCAAGTGCCGGTGGAATTCAACAGCAACGCGGCGAGCAGCGTGGTGGTCAAGCATCGGCTACGGCTGTAGAGCAAAGTGAAGCCGAAGCTAAGGCTGAATCTGCCGCACAATCAGCAACCGAGTCCATTAAGACTCAAGCGTCCGCTCAAGATAAGATTAATGAACAAGTGAAGAAGATGGCGCAAGAGCTTAATAAAGAGATTGTCGATGGCGCAATAGAAATTGAGTCGTTAGGTCAGCAAATTATCATCCGAATTCGAGAAAAGGGCGCATTTGCCTCTGGGTCAGGATTTTTGCAGCCTAGGTTTAAACCTGTTGTGCGTCGTGTTGGTGAGTTACTTAAAGATGTCCCCGGGATTGTTACCGTATCTGGCCATACCGATGACTGGAATATATCTAATGAGTTATATAGCTCTAACTGGGATCTTTCGAGCAAGCGTGCGGTTGCTGTTGCCCATGAGCTGGTTAGAGTGAAGGGGTTTGATCAACAACGTATGAAAGTGGTGGGCATGGCATCATCAGATCCGTTAGTTGAAAACAACTCTAGCGCCAATAGAGCGCGAAACCGGCGGGTAGAAATAGCGATTGAGCAAGGCAAGGCTAAGGAATCGAAAGAGATCCAAGTCAGTCAATAGCAGCAATTATAACGGTTAGAACCACACGCAAACGAGGAGACTCGCTTGCGTGTTTTTGTTTTATGGCGCTTAGCTTCGATAATTAGGCATATTCTGAGCGTAATATTTACGGTTTTGTTTGGACAAACTGAGATTGGATGTACGCAATTGCCACATGATCTTGTTATAATCGGTGAATTGCTGTTTAAACAACTCCTCGCGGAAGACCAATGAAATTTATCGTAAAACTGTTTCCTGAAATCATGATGAAAAGCAAGCCGGTAAGAATGCGCTTTACCAAAATGCTTGAGACCAACATTCGTAACGTACTTAAAAAAGTAGATGAGTCTGCGAAAGTACAGCGCCAGTGGGACAAAATCATGGTGATGGTGCCAGATGATAGGCCTGATTTGGTTGAAGCATTTGGTGAGCGTTTAGCCTGTATCCCAGGTATTGCACATGTGTTGCAAGTGAATGTTAGTACCTTTACTACTGTTGATGATATCTACCAACAAACCTTAGTTGCCTATAAAGATCAGCTAGTGGGTAAGACATTTTGTGTCCGCGTTAAACGTGCGGGTAAGCATGACTTTAACTCGATTGAAGTTGAGCGTTATGTCGGTGGTGGATTAAACCAGTTTACTGAAGCAGCTGGCGTTCGTTTAAAAAATCCTGATATGACGGTTCATCTAGAAATCGATAATGAAAATCTTTATCTTATTGATAAGCGTATTGAAGGTCTGGGTGGCTTCCCTATGGCGACTCAAGAAGACGTGTTGTCACTTATTTCGGGTGGTTTTGATTCAGGTGTATCGAGTTATCAGTTTATTAAGCGTGGCTCACGTACTCATTACTGTTTCTTCAACTTAGGTGGCGACCAACACGAAATTGGTGTTAAGCAGGTGGCTTATCACTTATGGCAAAAATACGGTGAGTCGCATAAAGTAAAATTTATCTCAGTACCGTTTGATCCTGTCGTTCAAGAGATCCTTGAGCGCGTAGACAATGGCCAAATGGGCGTAGTTTTAAAGCGTATGATGATGCGTGCAGCTGCACGTGTTGCACAGAAAATGGGTATTCAAGCGTTGGTTACGGGTGAGGCAATGGGGCAGGTATCTAGCCAAACATTGACTAACTTGAACGTGATTGACCGTTGTACTGAGCAGTTGATCTTACGTCCGTTAATCGCTATGGATAAACAAGACATCATTAATATGAGCCGCATAATTGGCACTGAAGATTTTGCCAAGTCGATTCCTGAGTATTGTGGCGTGATCTCGCAAAAACCGACAGTAAAGGCGGTTTTATCTAAGGTTGAAGCGGAAGAAGCTAAGTTCTCTGAAGACTTACTTGATCGTGTGATTGCCGATGCCAAAATTATCGATATTAGGGAGATTGCTGCGCAGATGGATACCAAAATCACTGAAACTGAGACCGTTGATGCGATTAGCGCCAATGAGATCATTATCGATGTCCGTGCTCCTGAAGAAGAAGAGAAATCTCCACTTAAAATTGATGGCGTAGAAGTGAAGGCCATTCCTTTCTATAAGTTAGCAACTCAGTTTGCTGATTTAGATAAAGAGAAGAGTTATCTACTTTATTGCGACCGCGGCGTAATGAGTAAGCTACAGGCGCTTTACCTGCAAGAGCAAGGTTATGCTAATGTTAAGGTTTACCGTCCTTAGCCTGAGCGCGTCAGCGCTTTGAAGCGCATAAATGAAAAAGGCGACTTATAATAAGTCGCCTTTTTTGTCTCTATTACAGACTTAGTAGCTATTTAACCGCTATAAAAAAACCACCCAATAGGTGGTTTTAATGTTGAAGACTAACGGTAGAATTAGTCTGCTAATAATACCTGAGCCGTTGCTTCTTGGTTCTTTTTCTGCTCATCGCTCACTAACACGGTATCGAGTTCAGCATTGAGTTGAGCCTGCATTAATTCCATGCTTTCTGCTAAGTTAGCTGTTAATGTCGCTTCAATGTCTTTGGTGTCGATGCTGATTTCATCAGCGCTAACTGATGCTGAAACACCGAGAATGGCAATAATAAATACAGATTTAAAGTTTAACATGTGCGCTAGCCTCCAGGCTAAAATTTGGGTTGTTAGACACTCCCCAATTACGTCGTAGAGGCTGTCCAACTAATATCATTTCGTTGGGGCAAATTCTGGACAAAAAGACTGGCCTTTACAAACGATAAAATGTAACAATGCGCATTAGAAAAACTAATTAAAAAACGGGATCTGGATCACTATGGCAAGACGACTACCTCCCCTAAATGCAGTGAAGGCATTTGAGGCTGCAGCAAGGCATTTAAGCTTTACTCGAGCGGCCGAAGAGCTGTTTGTAACTCAGGCTGCAGTGAGCCATCAAATTAAAGCATTAGAAGAGTATCTCGGATTAAAATTATTCCGCCGTAAGAACCGCTCTTTACTCCTTACTGAAGAAGGGCAAAGTTACTTTCTCGATATAAAAGATATCTTTACTCAGCTTGCCGATGCCACAGACAGATTACTCGCTCGAAGTGCTATCGGATCGCTGACAGTCGCCACATCACCTAGCTTTGCGATTCAATGGTTAGTGCCTAGACTTGCTAAGTTTAGTGAGCAAAACCCTGAAATTGATGTACGAATTAAAGCGGTTGATGATGAAGATGGGTCGCTCACCGATGACGTTGATGTAGCGATTTATTATGGCTTAGGGCATTGGCAAGGAATGCGTGTCGATAAACTAAGAAATGAAGTGTTAATCCCAGTTTGTTCTCCGCTGTTATTGAATGGTCCTAAGCCATTAGAAAAACCAAGCGATTTGAGAAATCATACCCTATTACATGACTCTAGCCGCCAAGATTGGCTGGCTTGGTTTAGGCAGTGTGGAATTACTGATATTAATGTGAACCAAGGTCCAATATTTAGTCATTCTTCGCTAGTTCTACAAGCTGCTGCCCATGGTCAAGGTGTGGCGCTAGGCTACAGTGTACTTGCAAGGCCTGATATCAAAGCGGGCCGCTTGGTTTGCCCGTTTCCTGAGGTTTTAGTCAGTAAAAACGCATATTACCTAGTATGTCAGCAAAACCATGCCGAGATAGGCAAGGTTGCGGCGTTTAGAGAGTGGATGCTTGATACTTTCGAAGAGGAGACTCGCAGTGAGTTGCTTACAGGATAAGTTAAAGCAAGCTTATTTAGATGATACGCTAGCCGAAACCGTTGCTGCGCTCAGTGAAGATGAATTAACCTTTGATGCGAGTCAGTACCTGATTGATGAGAATAGCGCTCACAAGGCTAGCAGTGACATACTCATTGTATTGGCCCATGGTGCTGGCGCAAACATGCAGCATGAGTTTATGGCCGCTATGGCTAAAGGCTTAGTCGCCATTGGCGCTCGAGTGGTGCGCTTTAACTTTCCTTATATGCGCGCTAACGCTATTGATGGTAAACGACGTCCTCCTGACCGGGCTCCTAAACTGATTGCCGATTACGCTTTGCAGTTAGCGATTCTTCAGCAGCAATTTAAGCCCAAGAGAGTGTTTTTGGTGGGCAAATCTATGGGGGGGCGCATGTCAACGATTTTGGCGCAAAGTCTGAGTGTTGATGGCGTGGTGTGCTTAGGTTATCCCTTTATTCCACTTAGTGGAGGCGAGCCCCGTTTAGAACCTATCGAAAAGTGCTTGGCACCCATTATGGTGATTCAAGGTGAGCGCGATAAATTTGGCCATAAAGGTTTAGTTGAAACTTGGCCGATAATGAAAAAGACCCAATTGCACTGGTTAACTGATGGTGATCATGGTTTTAAGCCGCGCAAGTCGTCAGGAACCACTTTAGAGGCTAATCTGACACAAGCTATCTCGCTTATAAAATCGTTTATCAGTAAATAAAATTTTGTAGCTGCACGACTTGCATCTGACACTCACTAAAGTGGCACTGTGAAAGCTAACTGCAGCTGTTTAGGAGGTTAAATGCATAATGGATTTTTGTTGCTTGCCGCATTAAGTGGTTTCATCGCTGTGGCATTAGGTGCGTTTGGTGCACATGGACTGAAAAATGTGGCGCCAGCTGAGTTAATTGCTATCTTTAATTTAGGTGTCGAGTATCAGTTTTATCATACCTTCGCGTTGATAGCGGTTGCTTTTTCTGGTCATTGGATTAAGTCTCGCTTACTTGATTGGGCGGGTTACCTGTTTATTGCGGGTATGGTGTTATTCTCAGGTTCACTATACTTATACGCGTTAATTGGTGCTAAATGGACCGGGCCCGTGACGCCATTGGGCGGTGTGTGTTTCTTGCTGGGTTGGCTTTTTATTGCTGCTGCAGTTTGGCGCAACCGAGTGAAAGAACTAGATTAAGGTTGAATCGCTGAGCGAGGTCGAAGAATATTAAATTTTAGACAGTACACAGCTAAGCTTGAACAGTGTAAAATAGCGGGCAACAACTTTGTTGGCCGCTTTTTTTATATCAATTGTTTAATTACGCTGATTGTATTTAGCGCTATGCTTTTTAGGCATTGGTGTCATTTATTAAAATGATACTTTGATTGATATTATTTTTATCTTCAGGAAATTCAATGATAAACCTATTTTTATTTTGCCGTGCTGGTTATGAGAAAGATTGCGCAGCAGAGATCCAAGTGCGAGCGGCTGAGCTAGATATTGGTGGTTTTGTAAAAACCAATACCAATGATGCTTACGTGATTTTTCAATGCTTCCAAGCGGGTGACGCCGAAGTATTAGCAAAAAAGATCACTCTGGATTCACTTATTTTTGCTAGACAGATGTTTGCCGCAAAAGAGTTACTTAAAGGTTTACCTGAGCAAGATAGAATTAGCCCGATTGTTGAAGCATTAGCTCAAGTACATAAAGCGGGTGAACTACGTGTTGAAACACCTGATACCAACGAAGCCAAAGAGCGATCTAACTTCTGTCGTAAATTTACGGTGCCGCTAAGACAGGCATTGAAAAAGTCGGGCACACTGCTTGAGAAAGAAAACCCAAAGCGTCCAATTATTCACGTCTGTTTTGTCGCATCAGGCCAAGCTTATGTAGGGTATTCACTCAGTAACAACAGTTCACCGTATTTCATGGGGATCCCAAGACTTAAGATAGCTGCCGATGCGCCAAGTCGCTCGACGTTAAAGCTTGATGAAGCTTTTATTCACTTTATTCCGAAAGAAGAACAAGAGACACGTTTGAGCAGTGGTATGAAGGCTGTCGATCTTGGCGCTTGTCCTGGTGGCTGGACCTATCAGCTTGTAAGGCGCGGTATGTTTGTCGCAGCGGTTGATAATGGTGCAATGGATCAAGGTTTGATGGATACAGGGCAGGTAAAACATTACCAAGCTGATGGCTTCAGATTCGAACCACCAAGAAAGAACATTACATGGCTTGTGTGTGACATGATTGAAAAGCCATCTCGCGTTGCCGAACTTATCGAAGCATGGGCGATTAACGGCTGGTTTAAAGAGTCTATCTTTAACCTTAAACTGCCGATGAAAGCGCGTTATAAAGAAGTATCAATTATTCTTGCGACCATGGATGAGATTTTAAGAGAAAACGGCATCAATGATTTCTCTATTGCTGCTAAGCATTTGTATCATGACCGTGATGAAGTGACAGTACACCTTTGCTTGCGTCCAGGGCAGCCTGATCCGTATGTGAGTTAACTTACGGATAAACAGATTATTACTAATACAAAAAAGGCCCCATGTGAATTCATGGGGCCTTTTTATTTCTAGTATTGAGCAGTCAATACTGCTCAATATTATATAAGATTAAGACAGACGCTCGATAACAGCTTGAGTGAAGTCAGTTGTACCGTGGGTACCACCAAGATCGCGTGTGGTACGATCGCCTTCCTCGATAACTGCTGTAATCGCTGCGCGAATGAGCTCTGCTTTATCAGACATACCTAAGTATTCAAGCATCTGGATTGACGCAAGTACTACAGACGTCGGGTTCGCTAGGTTTTTACCTGCAATATCAGGTGCACTGCCGTGCACTGCTTCGAAGATTGCCGCATCACTACCAATGTTTGCGCCTGGAGCCATACCTAAACCGCCAACAAGGCCAGCGCAAAGATCTGACAAGATGTCACCAAATAGGTTAGTGGTTACAATTACATCGAAGTTTTCTGGGTTCATTACCAGCTTCATGCAAGTGGCATCGACAATCATCTCTTCTGTGATGATGTCTGGGTAACGTAGGCTGACTTCACGAGCAACTTTCAAAAATAGTCCTGAAGTTGATTTCATGATGTTAGCTTTATGAACGATAGTAACCTTCTTACGGCCCTCTTTGCGTGCAAGTTCATAAGCAAAAGTCGTGATCTGCTCTGCACCTTTGCGAGTAATAATACTTGTCGCTTCAGCAGTTGTGCCGTCATCAGATACGGTTTGACCTAGGCCTGAATACATACCTTCGGTGTTTTCACGAACAGTGATGATATCGATGTTGTCATAACGAGCCTGAGTGCCATTAAAAGACAATACCGGGCGCACGTTTGCATAAAGGCTAAATTGCTTACGTAGGCTAACGTTAATAGAGGTAAAGCCTTCACCAACAGGAGTTGTTAGTGGGCCTTTAAGCGTAATGCGATTCTTTTCGATAAGATCTAGTGTGCGCTGAGGTAATAATTCACCGTGTTTTTCTAATGCAACCAATCCCGCATCTGCAAACTCATACTCAAAATCACAACCTGCTTTATCAAGGATTTTTAGTGCTGAATCGATAATGCTTGGGCCAATCCCATCACCAGGGATTACGGTTATAGTTCTTTTTGTCATGGATAGTCCTACCAAGGTTAGGCGTTACTGCAATTGTTTGACCATATCTTAGGACATGGAAAGTAACTTTGAATTCTTTTCTTTTTATGCGATGTATTTTAAACACTTTTAAACAACTTTCACAGTAAATAGTGAGCAATCTCACGTTTTTTTCTGTAGGGTAACTTGCATAAATAACTGCTTATGGCGATGATTGTTCGTTAGAAGGTTAAAAAGTCTACTTTAGTCTAATAAAATAATAATGAGGAAGACCTTGAAGTCACTACCTATTAAGTCATTATTGCTATTGTCGAGCGGTTTGCTGTCTGCAAACTTGATGGCGGCCACAAATAGCATCACCCCCGACGATATCATGCGCTTTGAATCGCTTAAAAAGCCTGTTGTTTCAGATATGGGTAATATGCTCGCAGTTGAAATCGCACCGGATCGTGGCGATAGTCATGGTTTAGTCAAAAGCTTAATCGCCAATAAACAGTTTAGTGTTAAAGGTGGCAGCAAGCCAAAAATCAGCCACGATGGTCGATTTGTAGCATTTGTTGATGCCGTACCTTTGCTTGAATCTGAGCAGGCGAGTAAGAAAGCTAAGAAGAAACTCAAGTCTGGTTTAGTTTTGTTAGATACCTCGACGGGTAAAGAAGTACGTTACGAGCATGTTAAATCCTTTGAATTCAATGAGACAGGTAGCCATTTAGCGATTTGGTTTGAAGCAGATGAAAAGAAAAAAGATGAAAAACCTGCAGATAAGCCTGAAAACGCTAACAAACAGCCAAAAGTTGATGATTATGATAAGGGCTCACTGGTTGAGCTGGTATCGCTTAGCAACTTGAAATCAATTAGCTTTAAAGATGTTACCGCACTGAACTTTGATAAGTCCGGTATTCACTTTGCTTTAGCAATAAATAATATTGAAACCAATAAACATGAACTGAGGCTGGTTAAGCTTGCTGACAATACCGCGTCGATTGTACAGCGTTTAAACCAGCAGCAAATTGGTTCGATTTCATTAAGTAATGACGGTCACTACTTGGGTTACACTCATGGCGACGCTAAGGCAGCGCCTTATGGGCGTGAATATCAATTATCTTTACTAAACCTTCAAAATAACAAGGTTACTCTAGCACCTCAAACTGCCGACTGGACCTTGAATCGTTACGCCAATTTACGATTTTCTGATGATAGTCAGCGTTTGTTTTTTGGTCGCGTGCCCCAAGTGAGCCAACAGCTAGAAATTGCCAAGGTTGAGAGTGAGGCGGATCTATTTGATAAAGCCGTTATTACTTCTGGTCGTGAGTTAAGAGTGTGGCATGGTGATGACCCTCGAATTAAGCCTCATGAAGTTAAGCAGTATGATAAGGAGCTTAAGCGCACTTATTTAGCCGTTTTACATGTTAACGGTAATAATCTCGTGCAGCTTGGCGATCTGACAGTGCCAGATGTTGAAGTGGCGCAACAGCAACGCTATGCACTCGCAAGCTCTGACCTACCTTATCGGAAGATGATCACCTGGGCGGGCTTTTATCGTGACTTTTACTTAGTTGATCTCAATACCGGTCGCAAGATCCCGCTATTGACTCAACAAAGTAGCTCTGAAGAACCTAATTTGTCACCTGGCGAGAAGTTTGTTTCATATTACTTACATGGCAACGTATTTTTATATGAGATAGCGCAGGACCGACGTACCAATATGACTAAGAATTTGGACGTTTCTTTTGCCAATGAAGATCATGATTATCCATCAAATGCGCCAAGTTATGGCTTAGGGCCCTGGGTCAGTGGTGATACTGGATTATTAATGTATGACAAATTTGATATTTGGCAGGTTAACACTGCGTCCCATGAGGCATTCAAGTTAACGGCAGGTGAAGGCCGTAAGCATAGTGTTCAATATCGTGTGACTGGACTGGTTAAAGATAAAGACTATCCAAGTGTGCTAAATAGTGACGAAAAAGTGTTGCTGAGCGGTTATAGCGATATTACTAAGGGCGATGGCTTTTATCAGGCTCAAGTCGGTGTTGCTGGTGTTTCACCATTAATGGAGGGCGACTATAAGCTTAAGTTGCTGGCGCGCAGTAAAGATGCTGAGACAATTATCTATTCAAAGGAGCAGTATGATCTGTTCCCTGATCTTTATAGTGCAAGCTATGTCTCTCCACAAGATGCGACTCGTCAAACAGACTTAGATAAGCAGCGTGATGCTTTTAACTGGAGCCAATCAGAGTTAGTGCAGTGGACTAATGGCGATGGCAAACCACTTGATGGTGTGTTGATCAAACCGACTAATTACGTTGAAGGTCAACGTTATCCGGTATTGGTTTATTTCTATCGCTTTATGAGTGATAGATTGCACGCTTTTCCGCAGATGAAGATTAATCATCGGCCAAACTTTGCTTGGTTTGCTGACAAGGGTTATGCCATATTTTTGCCGGATATTCGCTTTGAGGTGGGTTACCCTGGTGATTCATCAGTACAAGCGTTGACTTCTGGCGTGCAGCATTTAGTTGATATTGGTATTGCCGATCCTAAAGCTGTGGGTATTCAAGGCCATTCTTGGGGCGGCTACCAAACTGCATTTGCGGTAACAAAAACCAATATCTTTAAGGCTGCAGTCACTGGCGCGCCAGTGTCGAATATGACCAGTGCTTATAGCGGCATTCGTCACGGTAGTGGTTTAGCAAGACAGTTCCAGTATGAAACGGGCCAGAGCCGTATTGGTGAAAGTTTATTTAAGTCACCGCAAAAATACATTGAAAACTCTCCGGTATTTTATGTTGAGCGCATTAAAACACCTATGATGATAATGTTTGGTGATAAAGACGATGCGGTGCCTTGGGAGCAAGGTGTTGAGCTGTATTTAGCTATGCGCCGTGCGGGTAAAGATGTGGTGTTCTTGCAGTATCAAGATGAGCCTCATCATCTTAAAAAATATCCCAATAAACTCGATTATAGTATTCGCATGATGGAATACTTCGACCATTACTTAAAGGGAACTCCCGCACCTAAATGGTTGAGTGAAGGCGAAGCGTATACAGAGTATAACAAGGCTGGATAATTCATTTATAGGAGGCAATAACGGGTGAGTTTATGCCTGTTCGACTAATTTGCTAGCCTATAGATATGTCGCTTATAGAGCGTGAGTTGATAAAGCACTAAATGCCGAGGTGATGACCTCGGCATTTTTGTATTTGTCTGAAACTAAGCACTTAAAATATGAGCGTGAAATATTGCCTTTGTAATGAGCGCAGATACTTGCTAAGTTTTAAAGTGCTAAGGAATGACCCTTAACTAAAGCCTAAGTGTGAATTCATCAACAAGGAGCGTAAATGAAGAAGTTACAAAGTGTTTGCTTAATGAGTACATTACTATTGGCTTTACCGCTATCAGTGAGTGCAAAAGCGCCATTAGAAGGCGAACCGGAATGGGAAGCTAAAAAGAAAATCGACAAGACTAAGCAAGCTGAGCAACAGCGTTTATTACAGCAGCTTAAGCGAATAGATGAAGCAGAGAAAAAGGCGAGTCAACAGCTGGAAAAAGACGGTCTGTAACTTTTATACTAGACAGTCTTTGAGCCTTAAAAAAGCAGCGTTAACTTTCGCTGCTTTTTAGTTTTATACTGCTTTAGTTAGTCGCGCTATACTAACGTTTTCCTGCACTTTGTTTTCAGTTGTGAGTTTTCAGTAGTGAGTTGACGGTGATTAACTGTCTATCGGGTTTGCCAAATACTGATTATAGGTATCTTCTCCCCACGCAATGAGCTTCCCCTGCTTGAAGAGTAACGGGGTACACTCCTCTTTAGAGGTTTCACCGTCAGAGCTCTTATGGTGAGTACGGTAGAACAGTACCTGTAAACTCTGATCGTCAGAGATTTTAGCTTCGGTAAAATCAGCTTTTCCGAATAACGCTTTAATTTCAGTGATACTTTGCCCAATAACGACGTCGTTCATCAGAGCTTTATTATAGGCCTGCCTATCTTCCCAATGCATTTCATCGGGACTGGGATCGTACGACACCATGATAACGGCGACAAAGGCGACATAAGCCACAAAAATACTGATGACGACAACAGGGAGTTTAGATTTCATCCTAGCAGCGTTCCTTCACTTAGTTCTTTTAATAACCTAAGGATACTACTACTTGCTTGAGTGAGGGTAAACGCTTTTGATGCAACTTTATGTTAACAGTTGTAAACTTATGCGGGTTTAGTTTGCTCAAGTCTAAACTGTTTCAAATTAACGTTTAATGGCATATCGGTTTGTAATTGGACCAATTTATAGCTAAGGCGTGCCATCTGTTTACCCTCTTCAAGTTTTTTAGCTTGTTTAGAGCCGACCTTGTCGATAGAGCTATAAATGTTAGACAAGGATCTAAACGTTTTGAGTAACTCAACCGCGGACTTAGGGCCAATTCCTGGCACGCCAGGGATTTTATTGCCGCTATCGCCTGCTAGGGCAAGGTAATCAATTAACTGGTTGCGTTCTATCTTAAGCTTTTGCTCCATCTCCTCGATGGTTAAATAACCTTGGTTGAAGTGGTCCCATTGCTTAATGTTAGGATGGGTTAATTGGGCAAAACCTTTGTCGGTTGAAACAATAATCGCCTCACCATTAATGCTGACGAGTTTTGTCGCTAAAGTGGCGATGACATCATCGGCTTCAGAGTCGGCATCTATCGAGTTCAACTGATGTTCTGCAAGGTAGGCTTTTAGATCGGCTAAACCATTAGCTAGGGCCTCAGGCATAGGCTTGCGACCTTTTTTGTAGTCTTCATACAGGGCTTTTCGCCATGAAATTGAACTTCCATCCCAGACGATGGCGGCATGACTAGGCTGGTGGAATTTAACGAGTTTACGGCAAGCGCCATTGACTCGTTCTTTAAGACCACTAATATCGGATTCATTTGGCTGTGCGGCGTGAATACGCCGCACTAAGTTCATACCATCTATAATGAGGAATTTATTCATCTATTCGCTTTACTTAAAGAGTCGTTATTTAATCACTTTATAGCAGGGAACATACTCGCTTCCCGGTAATTTCATACGTTGTTGTGAAACAAAAGCCCCCAGCAGATCATCCATTAGCGCCATCAGCTGATGATCTCCTTTGAGCTCAAACGGACCATTTGCCTCAATGGCTTTAATGGTATCCATTTTTACATTACCTGCAACAATCCCTGAGAATGCTTTTCTGAGGTTGGCTGCAAGTTCAGCTTTATTGGCCTGAAAATGCAAATCTAGGTTGCTCATCACTTCATGAGTTGGTTCAAATGGCAGCTGGAACTCAGGTTCAATTTTCAGTGACCATTGATATTGATATGAGTCGCCATTTTCTTTGCGGAACGTTTTTATTTGCTCCATTGCTTGCTTTTGTATTCGGGCGACTTTAACAGGATCGTCAATCACAATCTGATACTTGCTTTGGGCTTCAGCACCTAAGGTGGCGCCAATAAACTCATCGATACGTAAGAAGTATTCTTCGCTTTCTTTAGGGCCTGTTAGCACTAATGGGAAGGGAATGTCTTTATTCTCTTTATTGAGCAAGATACCTAGCATATAGAGTAACTCTTCGGCGGTTCCGGCTCCACCTGGGAAAATAATAATCCCGTGACCTAATCGAACAAAAGCCTCTAGGCGTTTCTCAATATCGGGTAGGATCACCAGCTCATTGACAATCTGATTTGGTGGCTCTGCCGCGATAATACTTGGCTCTGTTAAGCCAATATAGCGTGCATGATTAACCCTTTGTTTTGCGTGACCAATTGCTGCGCCTTTCATTGGCCCTTCCATTGCGCCTGGGCCACAGCCAGTACAAATATCGAGTTTGCGTAGTCCCAGTTCATAACCAACTTCTCGGGTGTATTGGTACTCAATGGGGTTAATACTGTGTCCGCCCCAGCACACGACAACATTTGGGTCCAACAGGGGAATGGTGCGAGCATTACGCAAGATATCAAAGACCACGTTGGTGATATGATGGGCATTGGTGAGATTGATATGCTTAAGGTTGTCGTATTTGTCATTGATGTAAACAATATCTCTGAGAACTGAAAACAGATGTTCTTGGATCCCCGCGATAATTTCACCGTCGACAAAGGCTTCTTGTGGGGGATTGGTTAGCTCAATCTTTATACCGCGTTCACGACGTAGAACATTGATATTAAAATCACAAAACTGGGCGAAGAGGCCTTCAGCATTATCACTTTGTAGGCCAGATGCGAGAACGGCAAGAGAGCAATTGCGGTAGAGTTGATAAAGCTCGCTCTTTGCATTTTGTTTTAATCGATCAACTTCGAGTTGTGACAGTTGATCTAGGCTTCCACGGGGACTTATTTTTACTATCATAGCGACTCCTTAAGCAGTGATAGTTAAGCTGTCCCACAAAGAGATGAGTGGTAACGGGTGTTAGCACAAGGGAGGCTCGCTTAAAAATCGATAATAACTCTATCTCTGCTTTCATTTTTGGCTTTATATAGCGCTGCATCGGCTCGGTCGAATGTTTCTTTTATGAGCTCATTTTCAATGATTTGTGCAGCACCTATAGATACTGTAACCGTAATTCGCTGATTTTTAAACTTAAACGGAATACTTTTTACCTTCTCTCTCACTCGGTTGAGTAAAGGTTGGATATCACTTTCTGCAATATCAGGTAGTAAAAGCACAAACTCCTCACCACCATATCGAGCGACAAACTCAGACTCTCTGAGTGCATTTTTTATTGCCATAGCAATGACTTGTAATGTTTTATCACCAGTACTATGGCCAAAGCTATCGTTGATGGTTTTAAAGTGATCGATATCGGCAACCGCGACCCATAATGGTTGTTTGGTGCGTTTGTAGTTACGGTATTCAATGTCCATACGTTGTTCTAGCGCGCTACGATTTGGTAGTTGGGTTAATGAGTCTAATAAATTCAGCTTTTGTTGCTCAAACAAACGCTCTTTATATGATTCAGTTTCTTTACCAAGCTCTTTAAGCTCTTGACGTAAGATTTCAACAGACTGTTTTAGCTGCGCTTGTTCTCTATTTTCGAGTAGTTCTTTTCGAGTTAGAGACTTACGCAATGAGGTCAAATGTAAGGTTATTTGGTTTTTTAGTTCATCGATATCATCGACTTCGATTACGGCTTCGCCGACATTATCGACTTGGAAGTTGATGTCGCGATTAAGCTGCTTGGTGACCAAGAAATTCTTAACTGAGTGACTGTATGAGTCTGTGACGACTTCTTGAACGTTACTCAGTGCATTATTGAGTACATAGAGAAACTCTTGTGAGGCGGTTTTTTCCCTCGCTATATTATCTATTAGCAGCCCGAGCACGACTTGATAGGCATCGAGTAAAGTATCGAGTTCAAATTCTTCAGTTAATGAGCGCTTAATTTGTGAGACTTGCTCGCGCTGCTCTTTTCTAAATTCTATTTCTGATAATAGCAGTGCGAGTTCGTGAGCGGCCTGTCGATGACGCGGCAAGATCTCAAACTGTTCACCCAAGTTAAGTTTTTCTTTTATGATCTCATCATAAAAATTAATGATTTTCTCTACCTTTGGAATATAGTCCCAATAGGTATGAAATGGCTTAACCAGCTCTTTTTTTAAATAAGAAATTTCGAGTTTTAATTTACTCGGTAGAGATTCAACTCGCTGGACCTGACTAACCATATTGACCAATGACTGGCGGCTATCTTCGAGTTGCAACATAACACGAGCATATTGCTGCTTAAGGATGGTGTCGGCTTGATTGAGAGCCGGCAAGGAGTCTTCAAACTGGCTGAATTTGGTTAGTTTATGACGTAATTTTGCCAGTTTATTATCAAGCTCTAAATTTTGACCTTTACAGGCAAGGCTTAATTGACCAATAAATTGAATGAGGACATTTAGCTTTTCATTTTGCTCTTCGTTCATCTCTTCTAACGCCTGCCTAGCAGTATGGAGTTTCTGCTGTAACACACTTAATTGAGACGTACTGTTGGCGGCATCCTTCATGCTTATGTTGGTTCCTATTCCTAATGGCGCAATTTTAAAAATGAAGCTTTAATTTAATCACTTATCTTACCAGTAGTCTTTAAAAAGAGAAGTTAACATCACTATAAGCTAAGATTTAAATGCTTATATGGCTAATTTGTCATCATTGATATCGATGTTTTGATGACTCTTCCATCTAGGCCAAATGATATCTTCTTTATTGCCATTGGTTTCGACTTTAATAATGCCGCGAACAATGCTCTTTTCAATATTTAGGTAAAGTGGTTTATTAAATATTCCTGCCGAAGCAAAACTGAGCGCTTTCATTGTGACAAAGTAGTCTTTGTTGCTACCTAAAGTTCTCGCGGCGGATAACATCATCTGCACGCTACCAAAGTGTTGCCCTGCCGTAAGTTTGATGGCTAAATCACCTAAAAGTGGCAGGTGTAATATGCCCATGTGCAGACTGGTTTCACCATAGTTGTCATTAATAACATCTCGAAGCTTAGTCAATAGGCTACTGGGCTCTATAACTGAATCAAAGCTAATTAAAAACAATCCTGGCCGGATAAGGTAAGGCTGGCAGTTAAGAATATTTTTGATTGCTAATAGCTGCTGTTTATTCATATCGGCATTGCATTCAAACCCTTGAACTAAATCCGAATTTAGCAGATCGGAAAGTGAAATTAATGCCAGAGTTTTAATTGGTTTTTTATGCTGGTTAGCGTAATCAAACTTAAACGCTAAATAGCCTTCAAGCTTGGTAAAAGGCTCCAATACCTGTGTTCGGCTCAGAGTCGAGTTCAGTTCGTTAAAGGTCGTTTTTAGCCGCCACTGTTTGATCAATAACCATAGGGTAAGGCATAAGGCAAATATGAAACAAATACTGATTAAGCGAGCAATATGCAGTTGCTCTGTTTTTGCCTGTAGCTCATTTTGGCTCTGACTTAAATTGAGCTTCAGCTTTTGTTCTGCTATTTGTGATTGTTGCTTATCAAGTTCTGCAGAAAGCGGAGCATGTTGGTTACCAAGTCCATTAAGTTTTCGAACATGGCTGTAGGCATCTTCATATAGGCCTAACTTTTCGAAGGCGTTGATTTGTCTTGTTAGTGCTTCTTTAAACTCATCATTTAACTGCTTCGCTGCCGCTATTTTGGCCGCTTTACTGGCGTAATCGAGAGATTTTTGCCAGTCGCCAGTGCTTGCGGTTACCTCTGCAATGAGTAGGTTGTTATACACTAAATAATGGTCGCTATTTTTGGATAAGAAAATGGCATTGGCCCGCTCTAGATTAACCAGTGACGTTTTGGGATCGCCTATTTTAAAGTAGGCTTCACCAAGATTGTGCAGGTTGAGGCCTAGGCCAATGACGTTCCCGAGTTGAGACTCAATTTGTTGAGCATTTAAGTGGTAATCAATTGCCTGATACCATTGCCCTTGATTGGCATAAATCATTGCTATGACTGTCATCGATGAGGACACATAATTTTCGTTGCCAAGTTGGCTAAAAGCTTCAACAGCACTATTGGCCGATGTCAGTGCCTCCTCCCAAGACTCTAAGTTTCGATAAACCCGAGCTAGTTGAAGTTCTATATGAGCATTTTGAGAGGAGTGTTTACTCCCCCGAGTATATTTTACTGCTTCATTGTAATGAGAAAGAGATTTTCCCAATTGATTTTGTTTATAAAAGTATTTTCCCAATATTGATTCAGCATGGGCGGTGAGGTAGTCATTATTGAGATGCATTGAGATTGCTGAGAGCTTTCTTAAATGCTGCAACGCGGTAGTGTCATCACGTAAAATAATATGCATGAGACTGAGATGCTCTTGCAAGGTATAAAGCAGGAGTCTGTCAGTCTGATCTCTGGAGTGCTCTATCAATGGCACGGCTTGTTGGTAATAGTCGATAGCAGTGGCGTAATCTTGCAAGCTTCTTCCCGCATAGCGTCCCTTAAGCATGAGTAAATAGCTTTTATCAAAAGCACTGCTGCTAATAGGTTCTAGCACCTCTGTCAGGTGTTTAGCGACGACATAACGATCCTTCGTTTTATTATAAAGTTCCATTTTTAAGCGGGCTAAGAGCTGAATCTTACGTTTTAATTCTGATGCCGAGAGACGGTGTACGTTTGCAAATTGGGTTAATTGTTCTGTTGAGCCGAAGTGGGGTAATGAGGGAAGTATTTTGACTAATGATTGTTCAAGACTGCTGGGTGCTTCTCTTAATTGCACTTCAGTTAAGATCTCATTTTTCTCTTCTGCAAAAGCATGACTGGCAAAAAAAGATAAAAGTATGCTTGTTAGTAGGGTGATGAAAATACGCATTAAAATGCCAGTCCTCTTACTTAATCGTTAAATTAAGCGCCTGATTTTTTGTAATTATATTGGCCTAATTGAGTCTAATGTTATATTTTTCGACTCAATGAAAACAATAATAACAGAAGGACGCGAGAGTGAAACCAGTAGTTCCCTTTATCTTAACTTTTAGTACGCTAATGAGCGTGAATGCATTTGCAGACGTAAACTACCTAGTTGACTTAACTAGCCCAGGGCATCATTTGGCAAAGGTTGAAGTTAACTTTCCTAAAACAGAATCGAAAACGTTAGTGGTCAATTTGCCGGTATGGCGTACCGGTAAGTATCAAGTATTGCCTCTTGCTGATGCGGTTAGAACCTTTACGGCAATCGACGAGCATGGCGCAGTATTACCTTGGACTAGAACCGCGAGCGGTGAGTGGACCATAGCGCTAACTGAGCCGACAAGCGTAACCGTTAATTATCAGTTATATGCCAATAAATTAGGGCAAAGGGTGAATCATATTGATGCTTCTCATGCCTTTTTAGATGCGAGCGGCACCTTTGTTTACAGTCCTGAATTTAAAAGCGATCCTATTAACGTTTCTCTTAATGTTCCTAATGGTTGGCATAGCTACTCGGGGATGGACAGTGGTAACAAAGCGCATTCATTTACGGCTGACAATTACGATATTTTGGTCGATTCGCCAATCGAAACCGGGATCAGTAAACATCGCGAATTCAACGCCGATGGGCGACAATATGAACTCGTTGTTTGGGGCGAGGGGAATTACGATATAGACAAAATGGTGACGGATCTAACTAAGTTGAGCGGGCAAGCTGCAGTGATTTGGGATGACTATCCGTTTGAACGGTACGTTTATATGGTGCATGCTACCAGTGGTGCTCGCGGCGCAACAGAGCATTTAAATTCGACGATTATTCAACGTCCTCGTTTTAGTTATCGAGAACGTAAAGATTACTTAGGTTTTATTAAAACCGCGTCTCATGAGTTTATCCATACCTGGAACGTTAAAGCCTACCGCCCTGATGGCTTAGTGCCATACAATTATCAAAATGAAGAGCTCACCGAGCTGCTTTGGATAGCTGAAGGTTCAACAAGCTACTTCCAAAGTCAGTTATTGTTGCGAGCTGGCGTTATGACGCCAAAAGAGTTTTTTGAAGACTTAGCCAAGCGTGTGGCACAAAGTGAGCAAACGCCAGGTAGAGAAGTACAATCGATTGCCGATGCCAGTGCCAATCAGTGGGCAAGCAGCGGCGGTGATTACGCGGTCAATCACAGTACAAATATCTATTCTGAAGGCTACTTAACCTCTTTAGCCCTCGACTTTTCTCTGCTTGAAGAGACTAAGTTAACGCGCTCATATCGTGATGTGCATCGTAAACTCTACAATGAACACAGGATCCCAGCAGGCTATAGCATTGCTGATGTGAAGGGAATTCTTAGCGATGTGGCGGGCAGCAGTTATGAAAGCTGGTGGCAGCAATATGTTAACACTCCGGTTAGCTTGGATTTCGATTCATTACTTGCACAGGCGGGTTTGAAGACCACCTACGGTAAAGATGCGAAAACAGAGCCTTTTACTGGCGTGACGCTAAAGGCTGGCTCATTAGTATTGTCGCAAGTGCTACGAAATGGTCCTGCTTGGAATGCTGGTATTGTGCTCAATGATGAAATCGTCGCGATTAATGGTCTTAAAGTTACCGCAGCAGGCTTTGAGCCGCGTATAAAAGACTTTAAAGCTGGAGACACAATCAAAGTGACGCTATTTAGTAATGACAGGCTTAAAGATATCGAGCTTAAACTTGGTGAAAAGCAAAGTGGCAAGTTAGCCATCACCAGTGTTGAAAAACCAAGTCGCAGTCAAAAAGCCTTTTTTAAGGCGTGGTTAGGTGTGGATTGGCCCTTTGATAAAGAGGGTAAGTTGCAAGCGGTCAAATAAAAGGGTTCGATAAAGTAGGCTGAAAAAACCGATAAAGCAGTCGAGTGAACAAAAAAGGCGCCCTAGGCGCCTTTTTGATCAATGAAGTTAGCTTAAATGCTATCTTCTAGACCACCAAGTGCTTCAACTGTGGCATTGATAAGTGCGATAAGCTCGCTGCTCATTAATGCAAAGTCCGCATCGAGTCGAGCCATAGGATCATCATTACCAATTTCATCGTTGTCCGCTCTAAACTCTTCAGAGAACTTAAGACGTTTAATCGCCGCATCTGATTGTAGTATAAACGCAATTGACTGACCAAAGTGTAGCGCTAGCTTATGCACTTGCTTACCGACTTCGATATGCGCAAGCACTTCGTTTTCGCTTAAATCTTGTTGCTTAAAGCGCACTATGCCGCCTTCGTCTGAATCACTCTTTAGTTCTGCTTCATCTTGCATTTCAAAGGCTGCAGGCGTTTTGCCTTCTTTTAGCCATTCTGTCAGTTGCGTTTCAATAGGCGTTTTAAAGCTAATTGGAATGATAGGCAGTGTGCCAATTGCTTTACGCAGCAGCGCCATTAATTCTTCAGACTTGGCAGCGCTTGAGCTGTCGACAAGTACCATTTGAATTTCAGGTAAGATCAATGCGCGAATTTGGCTACGACGAGAAAAGGCACGTGGCAATAAGGTCGTGGTGATCTCATCTTTTAATGCGTCTTTTTCTTTTTTAGCCAGTTTACGGTTTTCTGCAGCCTCAATTTGACTGACTTTTTCTTCAAGTGCTTCTTTAATGACTTGAGACGGTAAAATCTTTTCTTCTTTAGTCGCGCAGATTAGATGTCTATCACCGGCAGTATGAATTAGGGTGTCGCCGTGCTTACCCATCGCCTTAGAAAATCCAAATTTGCTGATGTCTTGGCTTGAGCAAGGAGAGAAGGTGAAGTCTTCCAGTGATTTTTCTAGTGAATCAGGGTCAACAGAGAAAGGCTTGTTAAAGCGGTATACAGTTAGATTTTTAAACCACATAGATAAATGCTCAATCAAAATTAAAGCCGCAGTGTAAGCCATTGTCCGGTTCGGGTAAACCGCCTAATAGTTATCTTAGAGCATCAATATGTGACATTTCATCAAAGTGTCACATTTCTTACGCTTTGGCTAAAAGCCTTGCTAGCACTGGGTTAGCGAGAGTCTGTTATCTAAGATTTAATAAGTTAGCGGTTTCTCACTCTTTGTTGAAATAAAAGTGCAACAAATCATCTTCATTATGACGCTCGTCCAAACCAATAACCAAGACGAATAACGTCAAAAGGATTAAATGATGAACGTTTTCTGTAAAACTCTACTGGCTTCAGCTCTTGCTACTGCAACCCTTTCTTCTGCTCACGCTGCCGACCCACTTACTGTTTACGGCAAGCTAAATGTGACTGCGCAGTCAAATGATGTAAACGATGAATCAACAACCACGATTCAATCTAATGCTTCTCGTTTTGGTGTTAAAGGGGCTTTTGAACTAAGCAACTCTCTTGAAGCGTTTTACACGATTGAATATGAAGTTGATACGGGTGACTCAAGTAAAAATAACTTTGAAGCGCGTAACCAGTTTGTTGGTCTTAAAGGTAATTTCGGTGCGTTCTCTGTAGGTCGTAACGATACCATGCTTAAGATTTCACAAGGCAAAGTTGACCAGTTTAATGACCTATCGGGTGACTTGAAAAACTTGTTTAAAGGTGAAAACCGTATTGAACAAACAGCAACTTATGTAACGCCTTCATTTAGTGGTTTCAAAGTCGGTGTGACATATGCTGCTGACGGTGCAGGCTCGCAATACGGACAAGATGGATACAGTGTTGCGGCTATGTACGGTGATACCAAGCTGAAGAACTCACCAATCTTTGCTTCTGTCGCCTATGATGCAGACGTAAAGGGTTATGAAGTTGTACGTGCAACGGTTCAAGGTAAAATTGCTGGGCTTAAGCTAGGTGGTATGTACCAACAGCAAGAACAGACGTATGAAATTGACGGCACGGCAACCGTTGGTGCAAAAAGCAAATCAGGTTACCTGTTAAGTGCAGCTTACCAAATTGAAGCGATTGTATTAAAAGCGCAGTATCAAGACATGGAAGATAAGGGTGATTCTTGGTCAGTTGGTGGCGATTATAAGTTAGGTAAGCCAACTAAGTTATTCGCGTTCTATACCAGTCGCTCATATGAGAAGGTTTCAAACGACGACAACTACGTAGGTATTGGTCTAGAGCACAAATTTTAAGGCATAGGGTTATTGATTTTATGAAAAAGGGGCTTAGGCCCCTTTTTGCTTTTAGTCATCAGCCTATCGTTTTATTTAGCAGAGTAAAGTGGATTAAATTGATATAAGGCAATAATAATATTTATGTCAAAAAGATCGCTTTATATGGCAAAATATCCCGGTGTTTAATATTAATGTCATAAAAATGACCAATAATAGCATCGTAGAAATTCACTGATAGAAGATCGATTATGACTGCAAGGATTTTGATAGTTGAAGATGAGTTGGCCATCCGTGAGATGCTAACTTTTGTTTTGGAACAGCATGGTTATACCACTGTCGCTGCCGAGGATTATGACTCTGCACTCGATATGTTAACTGAGCCTTACCCGGATCTGGTGTTACTCGATTGGATGTTCCCAGGTGGTAGTGGCATCCAGCTAGCAAAGCGCTTACGCCAAGACGAATTCACTCGTCATATTCCTATTATCATGTTGACTGCGCGTGGCGAAGAGGAAGATAAAGTAAGAGGCCTAGAGGTTGGCGCCGATGACTTTATTACTAAGCCTTTTTCTCCTAAAGAGCTGGTGGCGCGTATTAAGGCGGTAATGCGTCGTAGTGCACCGACTTGTTTGGAAGAGCTTATCGATGTGCAGGGTTTACAATTAGATCCGGTGAGTCATCGTGTTACTGTTGGTGATCAAGTGCTTGATATGGGCCCGACAGAGTTTAGACTTTTACATTTTTTTATGACTCATCAAGAGCGAGTATACAGCCGTGAACAGCTGCTTGATAACGTATGGGGAACCAATGTGTATGTTGAAGACCGTACGGTTGATGTGCATATTCGACGTCTTAGAAAAGCCGTTACCCAATCTGGACATGATCGCTTGATCCAAACCGTACGCGGTGCAGGCTACCGCTTCTCAACCCGACTTTAGTTTATTGGTATTGTCGCCATAGGCACAAGGTTACTTTTAGGTTATCTTGTGCCCAGTTCTCCCATATGGTCTTTATATTGGTAACACATGTTTGATTCATATTCTGGGTACCGTTTAATTTCACGACTGGCTATTTATCTGACCTTATGTTTGTTGGTTGGCTTGCTATTCGGTGAAGTCGTTTGGTTCTTATTGCTTGGCTCGCTCGGCCTATTAGTTTGGCATTACCGCCAATTATCTCGTTTGAACTTTTGGTTATGGCATGATCGTCGCCTAACCCCCCCTAATGGTAGTGGCAGCTGGGAAGGCGTCTTTAACGGTATTTATCGTTTACAGGGTAAAAACCGTAAACGCGTGTCGCAACTTGCTTTCTTATTAGGACGTTTCAGGCAAGGTGCTGAGGCCCTGCCAGATGCCGCTGTTGTATTAGATTCTGAACACAATATTTTGTGGTGCAACAAGCTTGCCCAATTGTTGTTAGGTTTCGTTTGGCCGCAAGATAATGGCCAGCGCATCGACAACCTCATCCGTCATCCTGATTTTTCTGCCTATCTTAAAAGCAAAGAGTACCAAGAACCGTTAGAGCTGCCTTCACCTCAATCAGAAGGGCATATACTCGAAATTCGAATTATGGGTTATGGCGCTGGTCAGCTGTTATTAATTGCGCGTGATATTACCCGAGTGCGGCAGTTAGAGGGGATGCGTAAGGAGTTTGTCGCTAACGTTTCACATGAGCTAAAAACGCCGTTAACAGTACTGCAAGGCTACTTGGAAATGATGCAGTCGATGGCTGAAGCGGACTCACCTAATGTTCGTGCTCTAGAGCAAATGCAGCAGCAAACCACAAGAATGCGCTCTATGGTTGAACAGTTATTGGCGCTGTCGAGAATTGAAGATGCTACTGATGTGAACTTAGAAGTTAAAGTTAACATGTCGCAGATGACGGATATCCTACGTGATGAAGCGTTAGCACTGGCACATCAGCAATACGATGTCAGTCTTTATTGCGAACCGGGTCTCGATGTTTATGGCGATGAGTTACAGCTAAGAAGTGTATGCTCTAACTTAATCTCGAATGCGATTCGCTATACTGAGCCTGGTGGCAAGATAGAGATAAGCTGGCGTAAAGTCGCCTTTGGTGGGGTATTTAGTGTTACAGATAATGGTGAGGGGATTGCGCCGCAACATATTGGTCGCTTAACTGAACGTTTTTATCGTGTAGATAGCGCGCGTTCAAGGCAAAGTGGTGGTACAGGTCTTGGATTAGCGATAGCAAAACATGCATTGCACCATCATCAAAGTGAGCTCAACATTGCGAGTCAGCTAGGTAAGGGCAGTACCTTTAGTTTCGTTATTCCACTGAATTTAATCGAGTACAGCCAACAAGATCCGGCTTAGTTTTGCTTAAGCTTTAAAATAAATTTCACATAAAAACAGGCTGCCGCCTGTTTTTTTATAAATAGCGCTAAATTAGATTAGTTTGTCATCTAAGTGTCACTTAGTAGTAATAGACTTGTCATCAATCAAGTCAATACTGGCAGCGTTTTAAAAAACTAAGATAGATAAACACTGGAGCAAAGAATGAAATTGAAACAACTTGTTGGCGCGGTAAGCTTTACTGCAGCGACTGTATTTTCTGCAGCATCAATGGCTGAAATCGACCAGTCTTTACCGACTTATGAAAAGACAAGCGGCGTGTCAGGTAACTTATCTTCTGTTGGCTCTGATACGTTAGCTAACATGATGACCTTGTGGGCTGAAGATTTTAAACAGCTATATCCAAATGTAAACATTCAGATCCAAGCCGCAGGTTCTTCTACTGCGCCGCCAGCATTGACAGAAGGCACTTCTCAGTTCGGCCCTATGAGCCGTAAGATGAAGCCAAACGAAATAGAAGCCTTTGAAAAACATTATGGTTATCAGCCAACGGCTATTCGCGTAGCAATCGATGCGCTAGCAGTATTTGTGCATAAAGATAACCCTATCGAAGGCATGAGCATTGAACAGATCGACGGTATCTTTTCTTCTACAGATAAATGCGGTGGTGGTGATATTACCCGTTGGGGCGAAGTCGGTCTTGACGGTAGCTGGGCAGCGAGAGATATCCAGCTTTACGGCCGTAACTCGGTATCGGGTACCTATGGCTACTTCAAAAAGAAAGCACTATGTAAAGGTGATTTCAAGCCGAACGTAAACGAGCAGCCAGGTTCAGCTTCAGTGGTTCAGTCTGTATCTCAGTCTCTTAATGCGATCGGTTACTCAGGAATTGGTTATAAGACTGCTGGTGTTAAAGCGGTTGCGATTTCTAAGAAAGGAACTAATTATATAGCGGCTTCTTCTGAAAATGCGGCAAGTGGAACATACCCACTATCTCGCTACTTGTATGTTTATGTGAATAAGCACCCGAACAAAGCGCTATCGCCAATGGATCGTGAGTTTATTCGCTATGTGCTTTCTCAGCAAGGTCAGCAAATTGTTGAGAAAGACGGTTATGTTGCACTACCACGTAGTGTTATCGCAAAGGATTTAGCTAAAGCAGGCATTCGTCTTTAATGACGAGTTGTCATTCATCTTAAAAGGTGACGTTATAGTAAACTAAAGGCCTCTATTGAGGCCTTTTTTAATGTTCTAGCTAAAGGGAATTATTTTTGAGCAGACTTGAGTTGTTCAAGCCAAATAGTAAATTCAGCATCCATGTCTGTTCCCCAGCCCGCGAGTAATGCTTGATAGCGAGGGTAGTCACCCTTTCGAGTAAATCCAAGCATGGTATCAACTTTATCTTTATGGTTTTCCATCATAAAGCGCACCGCGAGATAGCCCCAACGATAAACTCGGTCTGTGCCGCCGTTATGCTCATAACTGGTATTAAATATCTCGCTCAGAGCATAGCTTTGCTCACCGTCTATTAGCGCTAGCGCCTTGGGGTTGTTATCGCCAAGAGAGATATACTCGGCAACGCCTTCGCTCCACCAAACGGTATGTGGGTATAATGGTGCAGGCTTAGGGCAGTATTCAGGGCCACTATGTGAGTCATGTAGCGACAGACAAAAGTCACCATAAAGGTTAAAACGGCCATCGAGATAGTGCACATATTCATGGGCAAGGTTCCAGACTTGGCCCTTTTTCTCATAAGCGACAAACTCTGCTTGATTGTCACTTTCCCATGGCAGACCTTCTAAATACATGCCGCCGTTATCACTTGGTACATCGAAATGGTGAGTGACGTTATCAATATAGTCTTGCCTAGAATGGTAAACATTGGCACGCATGCTGTGGTTGTTATCATCTGCCACTGGCTTATCGAGGGTAGCAAAGAGTTGATGGAAATTAGCTTCTTGTTTTTGTAGTAATTCACAAGCTGAAGCAATTTGTTCCTGAGTTAAGGCTTGCGAACGAATAATAATGGTATCGCTACAAGCATGATTTTGGCCTAAAACGCTTTCTACGCTCGCACCGTCTTCGGCTTGAGCGGTAAGCGGCAGCAATGATATAAGCGCAAGAGCCGATAATTTGTGTTTATTTTTCATGTAAGGTTTCTCTGAATTATAGTTTTGCATACAATATCCTCAAGTGTTTCATTTCGCTGTATTGATGTCAAACAGGGCTTCTATTCCCTTAAAATAGCGTTAGAATGCGATAAATTAACCAGTAACTTAAAAAGGATATGCCGTGTCAAAGCAATGGGATAACAATCATGATTACCACTCGTTTGCCAATACTGAACAGGTTAGAGTTAAGCATCTGTCACTATTGCTCAACGTGGATTTTGATACTAAGCAACTAGCAGGGCAGGTTGAGTTACAGTTAGAATTTATTGATAAACAAGCCAAAGAGCTATGGCTAGATACACGCGACTTAACGGTTGAAGCTATCTACTCAAATACACAGCAATCACTTGAATTTGCATTTGATAAACAAGATGAAACGTTAGGGCAACGACTTAATATCCAGTTAACGCCTGATATTTCAAGTGTGACACTTCATTACCGTACATCGCCTCAAGCTCAAGGTTTGCAATGGCTGACACCATTGCAAACCAGTGGGAAGGTGTTGCCATTTTTGTTTAGTCAGTCGCAGCCAATTAATGCCCGTAGTTGGATCCCTCTACAAGATACACCAAAGGCTAGAATTACCTTTGATGCGGTGATCAATGCGCCAACAGGTATGCGAGCTGTGATGAGTGCAATGAATGATGCTAACGCGCCATTGACTGGGCAGTTCAGCTTTACCATGGAGAAACCAATGCCAACTCATTTGCTTGCAATAGCGGTGGGAGATTTGGCATTTGGGGCGTTAGGCTCTAGAACGGGTGTATATGCAGAGCCAGAGGTCGTTGCGGCGGCGGTAGCAGAGTTTGAAGACACTGAAAGCATGGTTGAGGTCGCAGAGTCGTTATTAGGACCTTACCCGTGGGGACGTTATGACATGATAGTGTTGCCGCCAAGCTTTCCATTTGGCGGCATGGAAAACCCGCGATTGGCGTTTATGACCCCAACTTTAATTGCTGGTGATAAAAGTTTAGTGTCAACGGTTGCTCATGAGTTGGCGCACTCCTGGACCGGAAACCTTGTGAGCAATGCCACTTGGCGTGATCTTTGGTTAAATGAAGGCTTCACCACTTATTTTACCAACCGCATTGTTGAAGAGGTCTACGGAAAAGAGTTGGCAGAGCTTGAAGTTGTGCTTGAAAACGGCCGCCTGCAAGAGGCGATATCAACAACGGCCATCGCGGCGCAGACGTTACCCGCAAATATGCAGCAACAAGATCCTAATGAAGCGTTTAACCGCTTTACCTATGATAAAGCCTCTATGTTTGTGCATGATCTTGAAAAGCGATTAGGCCGGACGGCGTTTGATGCATTTTTATATGAGTACGTGCAAGCTTTTGCATTTGAAGCCATCACCACAGAGACCTTTGTTGAGTATGCCAAGCAAACCCTGCTAAAGACTCATGCTGATAAGATAAGTGAAACTGAGCTGCTGGAATGGATTTACGGTGAAGGTATGCCTAATTGGTTTGTCGAGCCGCAATCAAGCAGCTTAGATAAAGTTATTATGGCATTGCGTGCATTTGATGACGGCGCTTCAGCGGCGAGCTTGATGACAGAGGGCTGGCGTGTACACCATTGGCAGTACTTCTTAACAAACTTGCCTGTAAAGTTGTCCCATGAAGCGTTAGCTGATTTAGATAGCACCTTTGGTTTTACGCAGACAACGAATGCAGAAATTGCTTGTGACTGGTTTAGAGTCGCTATTCGTAATCATTATGAAAATGTTTTAGATGCTGTGAGTGCATACCTTGTCAAAATTGGACGCGGTAAGTTTGTTAAGCCACTCTACGCAGAACTTGTGAAGGCAGGATTTGATCCACAAGCACAGCAAATATATGCCAAAGCTCGTGATGGCTACCATCCGTCTATTGTGGTGATGTTAGATCAGCAACTGCTGCAAAGTGAATGCTAAGAGTAAAAAAAATGGCAACCTAAACAGGTTGCCATAAGAATATCTAAGTAGAGATAAGCAGCTTTTGCGCTAGCTAGCGGCTTATCTCCAAGGGCAAACCGAGTCGGAATGCCAAGGGAATGATGATGAACAATGAAACTAAGATTAAGCCAAGGGGTGAGTCTTAATGACTAACCTATTCACTTAACGAGAATCGGTTCATATAGTCAGAGTCCATAAATCCAAGTTAGTTCCCACAAGTTGTAAATTATCGCAAATTATTCCTATCGCGCTGGGCTTAACCGCTCTTAATTCATTGTTTTTTATGTATTGTTTTGGATGATTACCAAGTCAGTGATTTTCGTGTCGATTATGGTTGTCGTGATGATTTCATTGCTAACGAGAAGCGATGGTGAAACTAACAGCGCAGCTGTGAACGATAGCTGTGAACCATAGCTAACGGTTAGACCGTGGCTCGCCATCAATAGCTCTCCATCAATAGCTCGGCATTATAAGAGGTGGTGTTAGCGTGACCATTTTGGCCAAAATGAAGCTAAAAAAAATGGCAACCTAAACAGGTTGCCATAAGAATATCTAAGTA